>CANSES010000011.1 GCA_947645965.1 uncultured Enterorhabdus sp.
CCATCAGGCCGCGCTTGGCAGGCGGCTCGTCCTCGACGCCCTCGTCGCGCGTGTCACGGCGGGCGCGGGTGCGCTCCAGGTAGTCTTCGGCTGCCGCCTCGCCAGCGTCGCGGCGGGCGACCCGCGCCTCAGCGGACGCGCCGCGCGGTCGGCGCCCCTCGGCGACCAGCGAGGAGGCTGCGCCACGAGCGGCGGCCGGCACCGCACCGCGCGAGCGAGTGCCGCGGGCGGGCGAGCCGCCGTCCAGCACGCGTACCTCGTCACGCAGGCCGTCGTAGCGGAAGGTCTCGCGGCCGCCCGGGAGGGATCCGCGAGAGGAGCGGCCCGCTGCCGCGCCGACGGACGACGCGTCGCGAGAGGCCCGCCCCACGACGGAGCCCAACGTCGCGCCGACGCCCGATATGTCCGCAGGGCGCGCCGCGCCACGACCGGCCTCACGCCCAGGTCGCATTGCGTCCCGCGCGCCCGCACGCGTGCCGGCAGTCGGGCGGCCCGCAGCGCCAGGGGCGTCGCTCGAGCGGCGCCCAGCGCCCTGACGAGTGCGCGCACCGCGGCCCGATTCCCCACGACTCCCCCATTCGGAACCGCTTTCAGACACAAAAGAACGACGCGAGCGCTTCGCGTCGTCGAAGGAAACGATATGCGTCTGCCGGTTCAAGTCCGAGGTGCTCCTTCAGGCATGGGGTTCGTTGGTAGTTCGGGTATGCGAGAAGCCTCTCGCAGGATACCACAGCCCCGCGCCGCGCCTCAACGCCGTCACGAAACAGACAAGCCCGCCGGGCCTCCCCGTCCGCGAGCGTCCCGCCACGCCCTTCCGAGAGCGTCCGACCCGCCCGCACGTCCCCCCCCAAACACCAAGGCGCCCGGCCCCGTCCCGCCCCCCCCAAACGTCAAGGCACCCGGCCCCGCCTCGCACTCGATCGCACCCGGTCAGCTTTCGCGGCCTTTTCCTGCGAGAAAGTGCGGCTTTGCATGACAGAACCAGCCAAGCGCAAGGCCCGCTCCTTCCAGATCCCCCGTTTGCCCAGGTCGCAATCGCCAGCACCCAACGCCATCCCCGCTTAGACGCCAAGACCACCGCGAAAGTCATGCATATCCGCACTTTCTCGTAGAAAATCACCTCGTTTTGCGCCCGGCCCCAACGCCAAGGCCCATGAGGTGGCGCAGCCCACTATCCGCTCCGTGCAAGCAGCCGGGCGCCCACTCCTCGCGGAGCGGGCGCGCAAAGCAGCATCTCTTTACTTTCCGGGCGCCTTCGGAGCGCCGGGCACCTTCGGCGCACCCGGTGCCGCCGGGATCCCCGGAGCTCCCGGCACGCCTGGAGCTCCGGGAGCCATCGATCCCTTGGGCAGCTCAGCACCGCAAGAGGCGCATACGGAATCCGCCGAGCCGACCTTCTCTCCGCAATGGGGGCAGGTTCGCTCCGCATCAACAGCTGCAGGTCTAAAGCACATAGTCATTCCTTTCTAATCTCTCACGCCCTCTCTCTGAGAGCGCTAATCCCTCGAAGGAGAGGAGCTCGCCCCCGCATGAAGCGCAGCTATGAGCTGTCGGGCCATTCAAGAAGCCACAGGCAGGGCACAGGCCCGGGATGATCTTCATCGGCGCGTCTCGACCGGCAACAAGCGCGCACCGCCCACAAAGCGTGCAGAACTGGCCACACATCGCCTTCGTCCCTCCTCTCTACCATTCCTCACTTGTGAGATAATGTTCAACAGGCATTGACGGGAGGAGGGTGCATGCGCATCGATCATCTTCGGTACTTCGCAGATGCGGCTGACCTCCAATCCATCAAGCTTGCCGCTGAGAAAAACTGCATGAGCCCCCAAGGCATAAGTCGCGCTATTCATAACGTCGAGGAGGCTATCGGGGCTCCCCTCTTCGTACGCAACGCAAATAGCGTCTTGCTTACCCGCCGAGGACACGATCTGCTCCCCTACGCTCGTCGCGTTGTGGCTGACTACGACCTCCTCCTCGCTCAGAATCGTCAGCGGCCGCAAGACACCGCGCAAAAGCGCATCGAAGCCTACTGCTGCACTTTCTTCTTCGTCATGGGTCTCCTGCCACTTCTGCGCCAAGGCCTGCGCGGCCTCAGCTTGCCCACCCCAGAGCCCCAGATCATCCAAATGCATACCGCCTCCATCGTCAGCACACTTATCAATCAGCCCCCCCCCCCCGGGGGGGGACGACAGCGACATCCAGCGAGTTGGGCTCCTGCTGTTCTTTGACACCTCGACTGAGCAGAACCAAGCCTTACAAGACTCGCTCCACTCTCATGGCATAGCCTATAGGCCCTACCTTCGCTATCACGACGTCGTCCTGGCAACGCCTCAGGCCTTTACTGCTGCCGGACTGGCTCCAGGAGACCCCGTAGGACGCCAAGCTTTGACCAAGCTGCCAGTTGTTTCCTCAAGCGGAGAGCAAAGGGTGGCTCTTGAACACTATCTCGGATCTCCCGCAGACACCTGCATAGAAGACATCGGAACCCGTCTCCAGATCATCCGCGAAGGACGCGGCGGCATCCTCGTGCCCCCTTTCTCCCAAGCTGCCAGCGATGAATCCCTCGAAGCGCGGGATCTGCGAACGCCTTACGGAGTGGAGATGGGCATCGCTGCGCATCCGGAGGTATTCGATGAGCCATTCGTGCTCTCACTGCTCACAACCTTGAATGCGCACTTTCGACCGCTTGCCGCCAATGGGCTCTGCCGCCTGCTCTAGCCCGCACTGCCTAAGGCATCCCGAGAAACGCGCATAGGGCCGGCAGAAGCGTCACCGACAGCGCCACAAGCACAACGGACGGTATCCACCCCACCCTCACCATATCGGCCATGGTGTAATAGCCGTAGCCATAGGTGAGCACAGGTACGCAGTCCAAAGGCAACAGATACGATATCGACGCCTGCCAAGCCACGACCATGACCATGGCAGCTACGCTAATTCCGTAATCTCCCGCCAGGGAGCCCAGAGGAAAAGCCAAGACGGCCGCTACAGCCGGCCCCACGGGCACTACGCCATGGATGAGGCAGCCCGCCACCGAAGCAGCCAGCAACATTCCAGTTGCCGTATGCAGCCCCGCAGGAACCAGAGCCACCACTCCATCAACGAACCATTGGCCAGCCCCTGTCACCACAATGAAATGAGCCACCGACATCACGCTCATAATCATGAGGATGACGCCCTAATTCATACGAGACAGCAAGGTGCGAAAATCCAGCACGCAGCAACCCGGCAACGACAGGGCGGCCAGAGCCAAGACAGCCACAAGAGCCGTATTGACGAAAGGCACCCACGAGCTAACCACCCATCCGATCAGAGCAGCCCCGATCACGATAAGCGTAGCCTTCTCGGCTCGCATCAAAGGGCCGCATGCACGAGCCTCGGAAACGATGAGTTCCAGGGCTTCCTCCTTAAGGGGCTCCGTTCGGAAAACCGTCGTTAAAGCCGCCCAGGCCACCACCAGCATGGCAACAGCCACCGGAGCTCCCAAGATAAACCACTGAGCAAACGTCACCTCCACACCGAAGAGATCCCTGAAAAGATCCACCGCCAAAACGTTGCATCCATTCCCCGTCATCACCGCGCAACCCCCGGCATAGGAGGCCCAGGGGATGCCCATCATGAGAGCCTTACCCAAAGAGGAGGAGCCAGCCTTCTCGCCATTCAATTCCAGCAAGCGCTTGCCCACAGAGATAAACACCCCGCAAGCCGCCACGTCGGACATGACAGTAGAGAGCGCCGCCACAGCCGCCATCAGTCCGAAAAGCATCTTGCGCGAGCTTGTCCCCGACCAGGCCAACACAGCCCCAGCTATGCGCGTCGGTATCGAAGTCGCATCAAGGGCAACAGTAAACGCGAAAGGGCCAAGCAGAAAGAAAACCGTGCTACCGATGGAGTTGGCAAACGCATCCTCGTAGGAGCATACGCCACAAAGCGGCATGGCCACGAGCATGAGCAGCGCCGTAATTGCCAGAGGAAGAGCCTCGCTCACCCAGAGCACCACCGCAACCAGAAGAATGGCCACGGTGGCCTTGCCCTCATGGCCAAGTCCAGGCACCTCTGGGCCCATAAGCGCCGACGCCAGCAAGACAGCCGCCACGACGAAAGGCGCCGCCTTTCTAAGCGTACCCAAGAGATTTCCGCGAACCGCACGCGCCTCCATTGACCCCGCGCCCCCTCACTTCATGCCCCGAGCCACCTCATCTGGATGGGGCGAAGGCTCTCTTCCGGGCCTTCGCCCCGAGGCAAACGTCTTACACAAGCCCCAGAACTGAACACATGAGGGGCATCACAGTGCAGTTGAGCGCCACCTGCAGAACGGTAGGAACCCACCCACACTTGGCCATGTCGCCAAATTTCAGGTACTTGTAGCCCTGGTAGGACACCAGGTTCACTGCATCGAGAGGCAAGAGGTAGGCGATGGCAGACCACCAGGCAACCGTCATGGCCATGGAGACCACGCTGCCGCCCGAGGCCACCATGAAGCCCACAAAGGGCACCGTCACCAGGCCGGCGACGGCCGGGCCGCCAGGAATGACGTTGTGGATAGCCATGGTCACGATCGAGCAAACAAGTAGCGTCAGCAGCCAGGGCATCGCAGCCACATCGCCGAAGACAACGTTGATGAGCCAGTCGACCGTGCCGGTGCTGGTAAGCGCCGCAACGATGGCGTTCACGGCCATCAGCATGAGAAGCAGCCCCCAAGGACTCTCTTTAACGAAATCGTCGAATTTGATGACGCGCAGCCGCGGAATGAACATGGCAGACAGAGCCAGCAGGGCCACCGAAGTGGTATTGAGCATGGCGACCCAAGAACCGGCGATCCACAGAACAAGCGTGATGAGGATGATGGCTACGTTGGCACGCTCGCGGAACGGCATCGGCGGCAGCTCGCCAGCGCTCCGGATGCCGGAATCCACAGCCTCCTGGGACAGAGGCTCGGGCCTAAACACCATCACCGCAGCAAGCCAAGTGCCAATAAGCAGCACCACAACGGGAATGGCGGCCACCATCACCCACTGGGCAAAAGTAATCTCTATGCCAAAGGTCGTCTGAACCATGCCGATAACCATCAGGTTGATGGGGCCACCGCAGGGAGTGAGCATGGAGCCGATGACCACGGCCCAAGGCACTGCGACGGCCATCGCCTTGCCCAGACGCGACTCGCCCTCGTCGCAGCCGCTCTCCTGCAGCAGCGAATGAACCAGCGCCATCATGACCGCCGCCAGCGCGATATTGCTCATAACAGTGGATATAGCTGCGGAAACAATCATGAACCCGAGGATGAGTTTCTTCGGATTGGTGCCCGACCACCGCAGGATGACGGCAATGAGGCGCTGCGCCACCGAAGAGTGCTTGATGAATACGGTGAACCCAAACGTACCCACCAGAAAGAGAATGAGGCTCGACATGGTAGCAGCCCAGGTATCGTTGAACGACATTATGCCGAACAGGGGAATAACGGCCACCATGGCCATGGCTGTCACCGGCACCGGCAGACAGCCCGTAGCCCAATAGATGATTCCGACGAGCAGAATAGCCAACGAAAGCGTGCCTTCGTGAGAGAGTCCAGGGATATCCACCACCAGCGCCGCCAATGCAATCAGCACAACGCCGACAACGAGCCAGACAAGACCCCTTGTCTCCTTTTTCTCGTTCATTTTCCTTCCTTTCTACGCAATAGCGCCGCTGCAGGGCTTCGGAGGCACTTGAAGAATGAGCTTCTGCTGGCCATCCAACTCGGCAGCCAGATCATCCACGTCGCCGTACCTCAGGCATTGCGCCTCGCAATGCTGCACGCATGAGGGAAGGAGGCCGGCCGACGTGCGTTCGGGACACTGGGTGCACTGAGCGGTATACACAGGCACGAAGTCGTATTGCCACTTCTTCGTGCCGTACTCCCAAGGGCCCACGCACTCCACCTTGATGCCGTACTGGCCCACCGGCAGGTCATGAAGCATCTGGCATGCCACCTCGCAGGCATGGCAGCCAAAGCAGTCGTCGTAATTGATGAGGAACGCCTTTGTCATATCCATCTCCCCCTAGCTCTCGTCAGTTACCTTGTAGATGCGGCACAGGCTTGACTTGTAGTTCGACCCTACGCCGCATTCGCCCACGGAATCCCAGTCGAGCAGGCGGTTGATGTTGAGATCGTCGACGTCGAAGTTGTTCTCCAAGCCAGCCTCGGGATGCGACCAACCATGAGTAGTAGCCACCACGCGAGGATCGACGGCCGGCGTAGTCTTGATCATGCGCTTGGCGCGGCCATAAAGGCCCTCCACCCATACCCACTCACCATCGTTCACGCCATAGGCGGCGGCGGTATCAGGATGGATCTCAAGCGTAGGCTCGGGAGCGATGGCGCGCAGGTGCTCTTGGCGTCGGTTCTCGCTATGGAACGTATTGAAGTCACGGCAGCCGGTGATGATGATCAGGGGATAATCCTCGTATTTGTCCGGCGTGGAATAGGGGCTAGGCGCCGGCTCGTGATAAGCGGGCATGGGATCCATCCCCAGATTGGCGTAGAACGTCGACCAGAGCTCCACACGACCCGTAGGGGTGTTGAAGCCTGGCTGGCCATCCGGTCGCAGCAGCCCCTTTTCGTACTTGTAATACTCGTAAGGCAGATAGACGGGAGCCTCCTCCTGCATCTGCTCGAAAGTAAGGCCGGTGGGCTCCAAGATGTAGGAGTACATGTCTTCCACCGTCTCCCAAGGCCACGCCTCAGGATTGAACCGCTTGCCCAGCTCGAGGTTGATCTCCATATCCGATTTGACCTCGCCGCCGTCAACAGCCTTGTTGATGGTCTCTCCGTGCTGCACGCCATCGCCCACGCGAATGCCATTGCGCTCCGGATACGTAGCCGCGGGCAGAACAATGTCACACAGCTTGTTCATCGTAACCGTCATGAACAGGTCGACGCCCACGTTGAACTCATTGAGCAGCAACGCCTTCTCCGCACGCACCGGATCGGGACCCGTACCCGTCAGCAGATCCGAGGTCTGGATCCAAGCCGCCTTCTGGACATAGGGCTCACCAGTCTCACAGGCACGGAGAATCAGCTGGTCGGAAGCATTAGTGACACCCGATCGATAGAAGGGGTACTCCTTAAGGCCGAGCATCTTCTCCTTCTGCTCCGGCGAGAGGAATTCGCTACCCCAGCCACCAATGTACTGCAGGAGCTCCGGCGGAACGATCATGCCACCCGGCTTCTCCAGATTGCCCGTGATGGCCGCGATGGAGAACATAGCCTGGCTGCCCGGCAGAGCCTCCTTAGTCTGGTCGATGGCAACGCCCCATTGCAGCGCCATGCCATCAGCGGCAGCGATGGCGCGAGAGGCTTCGACGAACTCCTCCTCGTCCACCCAGCACACCTCGGCCACCCGTGCCGGAGTCCACTCGCTCACCCTCTCGGCAAACTCGTCGAACCCATAGCACCAGCGCTCCACGAACTCATGATCGTAGAGGCCCTCCTTGATGATGACGTTGGCCATGCCCATGGCCAGGGCTGCGTCGGTGCCAGGGCGAATCTGCAGCCAGTACTTGGCACGCGAGGCAAGCCAGGTCAAGCGCGGATCGATAACCACCAACTCGCTCCCGCGATGCATGCAGTCGGTGATCCAAGGGCCATACAAACCATCAGAGTTGGAGGCGATGGGGTTGTTTCCCCAGATCAGAATAATCTCCGGCACCTTCCAGGCCGGATTGTCGTAGCGATCGGCAAATTGCTGGGAGTAGTCGCCCACGTAGAAATTACCGCAAGTGGATTGGCAGCCAAACACACGGGGGAGATAGCAAGCGATGCCGTTGATGCCCGACGTAAGGTTAGGACTTCCGAACGACCAGGCCAGGCGCGAGATGTACGTGGCGATATCGCGGCCGGTGCCCTTCCAGAACGAGACCGACTCCGCGCCGAAGTTATCCCGGTAGTACTTGAATCTCTCCTCAATGGTGTCGAAGGCCTCTTCCCACGTGATGCGCTCCCACTTAGAGGCATCTCCGCGGAACTGAGGGTCTCGCTTGAGAGGATAACGCAGACGATCCTCATGGTTCACAGCCTCAGTCAGCGCCAGGCAACGACAGCAGAGACGTCCCTGGTTGTACGGATTATCGGGGTCGCCTTCGACGCGGACGAGCTTGCCATCCTTGTCGGTGAACATGAGCACCCCGCAGCCGTCGTGGCATCCAGGGCCCGACCAGGCGCTTCCCCGCGTGACAGTCAGGTCTCCCACCTGATAGCGATAGGGCTTGTCGTGGGGAACACGAACGCACGCCTCGCTAATTTCCATATTCGCTCCTCCTTATCCTCGATTGGCCAGAAGGAGGATCAGAAGGCCGAGACAGCCTCGGGGAAGAGACGATCGACCGTTCCCCTCCTTCCGCTCACACCTTATCGAGCAGAAAAGGGGTCGAAAACGAGCGGCTTCGGCGCCATAGGCCAACATTTCGATGGCCTAAAGCAACCTGTTCCCAACGCAAAGGCGCCCGGCCCCGCCTTCGCGGAACCGGGCGCCTCGCGTCTTCTCAGACGACGACCCTACAGGTTGAGTCCCTTGATGTAGGTCGACCACTTCTCGAACGACTCGTCGCTGATGGCGTGCTCCATGAGACAGGCCTCGTGGTCGGCTCGCTCCTCGGGGATGCCGAGGGCCTTGTGCAGGAACTGGAACAGCAGGTTATGACGATCCAGCACCGACAAGCCGTAATCGTAGCCCGGCTTCGTCAGGGTGATGTCGCCGTAGTAGGGCTGCTCCGCGTAGCCCTTCTCCTTCAGAACCGACATGGCCTTGTTGACCGACGCCTTCGAGACGCCCATCTTGGTAGCCACGTCGACGGACCGGATGGGCTTCTCCGGCGAGGCCCCCAGCATGACCATGGCTTCGAGATAGTCCTCGTGGGACATGGACATCTTCTCCACCGCACCCCTCCCTTCCTTAGGTACGGGCTATGGTACCACAGCCCGTCGCTGCCAGGCGGAAGGCTCAGCGTTCGACCAAACCGCCGTCGCAACGGGCCGGGATCGAGGCCGCCAGGGCTGGCTTGTCCGACAGCCCGAGGGACGACGCTCCCTGGGAAGGACAGCCGCCCGAGGGACAGCTGCCGCCGGCGCAGCCCGCGCATCCGGCGCAGCCTCCCTCCTTATCGTGGCAGTCGCAGAGGCCACGATGGGTCAGGCGCCGTACCGCCAGGGCGGCGAGGGCGGCGATGACCGCCAGCAGCAGCACCGTCGAGGGGGTGAAGGCCATCTCAAGCATCGTCGTTCTCCTTCAGACGTCGGGCTCTAGGCGTTCTGGGCGGCCGTGCCGGCAGCCACCTTGTCCTGCCTGGGACGCGGCGCGGGGCGCAGCAGCAGGAACAGCATGCCAGCCAGCACGGCCAGGGCCACCACGGTCCACAGGCTGAAGCCCACCTCGCCCAGGGCCAGGCCGCCCAGCTGGTAGATCATGAGGCCCACGCACCAGGCGAACCCGCACAGGTAGCCGATGGTCGCCCAGGTCCACTTGGCGGACATCATCTGGCGGCGGATGGTGCCGATGGCCGCGAAGCAGGGAGCACACAGCAGGTTGAAGGCGCAGAAGGCCATGATGGCCGCGCTGCCGCCGCCCAGCATGGCGGCAAAGGAGGCCCACAGGGACGGATCGGTCTCGCCCGCCTCGCCGAGGCTGGTGATGACGCCCACGGTGGCCACGACGTTCTCCTTGGCCACCAGGCCCGTGATGGAGGTGACGGTGGACTCCCAGGTGCCGAAGCCCAGCGGCGCGAAGACCCACGCCAGCAGGTTGCCCAAGCCAGCCATCAGGCTGTACTGGATGTAGTCGTCCATGTCGGGGTCAAGCAGGCCGAACTGCCCCTCGTAGAAGCCGAAGTTGAGCAAAAACCAGATGACCATCGAAGACAGGAAGATGATGGTTCCGGCCTTCACCACGTAGCTGCGCACGCGCTCCCACATGGACAGCAGCACGTTCTTCACCGTGGGCAGGTGATACTGGGGCAGCTCCATGATGAAGGGAGCCGCCTCGCCGGAGAAGGCCTTGAACTTCTTGAGGATGATGCAGGACAGAATGATGGCAGCCAGCCCCATGAAGTAGAACAGGGGCGCCACCCACCAGGTGGCCTCGTAATCGCCGCCCGCCAGAGCGCCGAAGACCAGCGCGATGATGGGGAGCTTGGCACCACAGGGGATCATGGTGGTGGTCATGATGGTCATGCGGCGATCGCGCTCGTTCTCGATGGTCTTGGTGGCCATGACGGCG
Organism: uncultured Enterorhabdus sp.; assembly: GCA_947645965.1. The sequence goes on from CANSES010000011.1 coordinate 10,251, forward strand.
GGCACGCCGCAGCCGCTCGCGATGAGCATCGGGATGAAGGACTTGCCCGAAAGCCCGAAGCGGCGGAACACGCGGTCCATGATGAAGGCAACGCGCGCCATATAGCCGCAGCCCTCCAAGAAACCGAGCAGGATGAACAGCACGATCAGCTGCGGGATGAAGCCGATAACGGCACCCACGCCGGCGATGATGCCGTCCAGGATGAGGGACTGGATCCACGGCGCGGCGTCAATGGCCTCAAGCCAGCCGCCCACCACCACGGGCACGCCCACGTGGTAGAGGCCGTAGCCTGCCGGATCGGGCTCCTCAGCCTCGAGGGCCCTGGCGAAGGTGGCGGAGCCGATGGTCTCGATGGCGACCTCGCCGGTCTCCTCGTCCTCGACCTCCATCTCGCCCTCGACGCCCGCGCTGGCGGCGGCGTATAGGAAGTTCTCGATGACCTCCTCGTCCTCGGCGTTAGGCTCCTCAGCCGCGAGGGCGGCGGTGAAGCCCTCCACGTCCAGACCGTCCTTCTCGGCCGCCTCCAGGTAGGCATCGATCTGCGCCTGGTAGCCCTCGTACTCCTCGGCGTCGGCCTCGTAGGACTCGGTGTTGGTGTAGAGCCAGCCGTCGCCGAACAGACCGTCGTTGGCCCAGTCGGTCACGAGCGTGCCCACCGTGGACACGGAGATGTAGTACACGAGGAACATGATGACGATGAAGATGGGCAGGCCGAGGACGCGGTTGGTGACCACGCGGTCGATCTTCTGGGTGGTGGTCAGGGCCTTGGGCGACTTCTTGACGCACGCGGCGCACACCTCGCCGATGTTGTCGTAGCGCTCGTTGGTGACGATGGACTCGGCGTCGTCATCCTCGGCCTCCTCAAGCGCCTCGCGGATGGCGTCGATGCGCACCAGGTCATCCGCCGGCAAGCCGAGCGCGTCGATGGTCAGCTCCTCGCCCTCCAGCAGCTTGATGGCGAACCAGCGAGCCTGGGCCGGCTTCACGCGAGAGCCCAGGATGTCGGACACCTGCGCGAGCGCCGCCTCGGCATCGCCGGAGAAGCGCAGCTCGGGAGTGGCAGGCTGGCCCGCCTTGGCCGCCTCGACCGCCTTCGCGATAAGCTCCTCGACGCCCCGCCCTTTGAGCGCGGTGGTCTCGACAACGGGACAGCCCAGACGCTGCGAGAGCCCCTCCACATTGATCTCATCACCGTTCTTGCGCACCAGGTCCATCATGTTGAGCGCGACGACCACCGGCAGGCCCAGGTCCAGGATCTGCGTGGTCAGGTACAGGTTGCGTTCCAGGTTGGTGGCGTCCACCAGGTTGACCACCACGTCGGGCTGCCCGCTCAGCAGGTAGTCACGCGTGACGATCTCCTCGGGGGTGTAGGGGGAAAGCGAGTACACTCCCGGCAGGTCCGTGACGGTCACGTCCTTGTCGCGGGTGTACTTGCCCTCCTTCTTCTCAACGGTCACGCCGGGCCAGTTGCCAACGTACTGGTTGGCCCCCGTGAGCTCGTTGAACATGGTCGTCTTGCCGCAGTTGGGATTGCCGGCAAGCGCAATGTTGATTCCCATGATCTGCCTTCCGTCTCTCTCGTGTTTCTCTCGTATCTCTCTCATTAGCGTCAACTTAAGTTAACCACTACTAACTGCAATGCCAAAAAAATCGCGCCCCTGCGCGAACGCGACCGTGACCGCCCAGCCGCTTGGCCACTTGACCCCCCCAGCCGCTTGGCCACTTGACCGCTTGACCGCTTGGCCCCCAGCCGCTTGGCCGCCTCGGAGCCCCCCATCGCCAAAAGTGCAAAACTCCGCTCTCGAACTGGCTTTTCACTCGCGATGAACCAGCCGCTTGCGAAAGATCCTCGCCAGCGGAGCCAGTAGGGCGGCCCGGATGATCGGCGCCACGCGAGCGAGCAAGCGCAAGCCGCAGGATGCGAAGCGCAGAGCGATGGCTCAGAGCGCGGGGCTCGGGGTACGCGGCCCAAGACACGAAGCTCGGAGCACGAAGCTCGGGGCACAAAGCACGGGGCCCGGACTCAAAGCGAAGGGCGCGAGCCAAGCCCAAGCGCAGGGCGCTGGACGCAAGCCGGCGCGGGAAGCGCGACACCTCAGACGCCGCCGCTCGACACGACCCCAGGAGGTGCGGCCGATCTGGCGTGACGCGAGGGCGCGACCTGGGGGCCCTAGGAGACCAGCACCTGCTGGGCCTCGTCCTTGCGCAGCGACAGCTCGAAGCCGCGCACGGTCACCTCGATGGGATCGCCGAGCGGCGCCACCTTGCGCACGAAGACGTCGGTGCCCTTCGTGATGCCCATGTCCATGATGCGGCGCTTCACCGCACCCTCACCCGTCAGGCGACGAACCACTGCCGACTGCCCCACCGGCACGTCGCGCAGCGTCCGCGTCCCTTCCATCTCGCTCATTCCTTTCCTTCCCTTCAAACTCGTGGCGCTAACACTGATAGGCATCTGCCCGAAGACACGTCGCCCGCCGTCGGAATGTTTCACGTGAAACACTCGTACGCCGCAACGGAAGCTATTCCCGCGAAATACCGGCGGAATCCCAGCAAGATTCCGACGCAATCCCCGCCGAGACTCCGGCAAAGTCCCGCCAAAGTCTCTCCGAAGCCCCCCGAGGGCTTTCCCGGGATCCTCGCAAGATCATCGCGAACCGCTCGCGAACCGCTCGCAAGACGCCCACCCTATCGCGTTCGCCCTCGCAGCCGCATCGCGTTCGCCCTCGCAACCGCTTAGAGCTCGCCCCCGCAGCCACACCGCGCTCGGCCCCGCAGTCGCATCGCCCCGCCCCATGCCTCGCGAACTCCCATGCCACGCGAATGTTTCACGTGAAACATTCGTACGCGCCATGATGCGACCCAGGCACTGCGCGGAATGCAGCCGGCAGCTCGGCCCTAAGCAGCGGCGGTGATGATCTTCGACGCCACCGAACGGTCGAGCGCCACTTGAGCGCCCTTGACCTCGACGATGTAGTTGCCGGCCTGCTCGCTCACCACGCGCACGACGGCGCCCTCGACGAAGCCGAGGTTCTCCAGATGATGATGCACCTCGCCGCGTCCGCGCACCTTCGCCACGCGCGCCGCGTCCCCGCTTCGCAGAAACGTGAGCGGCATCTGGGGCAGCGCGCCCGCCGCGGTCGTCGGGTCCATCGTCGCCGGAACGGCAGCGGAGACGACGGTCACCCTGCCGTCTGCAGCGCCAGCGAAGCCAGCGCCGGTCATCGTCATCACGCCTTCCATGCAGACTCCTATCAGTGTTAGCTTACTGAAACAAAAAGTATCATACAGCAAACTCTTACCAAATGGAACCATGGATAACTTTTTCGCTCAGAATTAGGAACCTCCCGGCCCGAAAGGCTGAAGAGCCCCCAGCGGCGGCACGCCTAGGGCAAATCGCAGACGCAAGACCAGACGGCGCCCGTCCCCCGGGCGAACTCGCAGCCGAAACAGCTCTCCTTCTCGCAGCGCCGATCCGATCGCATCTCCTCCGGAAGCAGGTCTGCGGAAAGGCCCGCGAACGCCTCAGCCAGGGCGGCCTGTTCCGCGTCCACCCGCCCCGCGGCAGCTTCGACCGCCTCCATTGCCGCCACGGCAAGGGCGGCGAGCTGCTCCATGCCTCGCCCGGTGGGATGGGTGCCGTCGCTCGCCTCGTAGTCGAAGCCCGCAGCGCGCACATCGGCCACCAGGCAGCCATTGGCAACTGCCGATGCGCGGATGACGTCGTTGTAGTCATCGAGGTCGATCCCACGCAGCCGGTACGCGAAGGAGGCGCGCCCCGCCCCGAGCTCACGCCCAGGCAGCAGCGTCAGGCACCAGATGCGCGCATGGGGGCAGGCCTTCCGCATCCGAGCAAGCATGGCATCATAGGCGCGAGCGAATGACGGCAGCGACTCCTCAGTCGCAGGCCCGGGCTCGCCCTCGGGGACGGCCAGCGCCTCGGGACACTGCGGCATGGCCGCGCTGCGCGCCGCAGCCTGGGCCCAAGGACCGGCCCACCCATAGTCGTTGATGCCGATGAACACCAGCACGTCATCGGGCTCCTCGCCGTCAGGCCCCGCAATCTCCGCGATGCGCTCAGGCGTGTGCCCGGCGGGGAATCCCGCGCCATCCACCATCGAGCCGGAAAACGCCGCGTTCGACACCAGCCTGCCGTCGAAATGTGCGATCACCCGGGCCCACCAGGTGTCCTCCGGCTCGAGCACGCCGGTCGACCGTCGCAGGTCACCCGCATAGTAGATGCGGTTGGCCGGGCTCGTCACCCCCTCGAAAGTAGAAATGGAATCCCCAAAGACCGAGAACGTGCGCTGCGCCATGGGCCCTCCTCGCCTCGCGACCAGACGACGCGCCGCCCACGCAGGGCGATTGCGCGTTGCATGAAAACCTGGGGCGGCGGCAAGCCGGCCCGAATCGCAGCATAGTATACTTGTCCGCGTCCGTCCCAGAGAAGGAAGAGACCCCATGACAAACGCCTCATCCGGCGAAGCCGGCCAGAACCTCTACGTCGACACGCGCGGCTGCTGCGAGGCCCCCGTTCCCTTCACCGAGGCCGTCGTAAACGGCCTGGCCCAAGGTGGCGGCCTCTATGTGCCCGAGCGCATCCCCACGCTCACCCTTGAGGAGATCACGGCCCTCGCCAAGCTGCCCTACGCCCAGCGCGCAGCGGCCATCTACAAGGCCTTCGCCATCGACCTTCCCGACGATGAGATCGACCGTCTGATGGCCCGCTCCTACGGCGACAACTTCGATGACGACGCCATCTGCCCCATCACCTCGCTGGATGACGATACGCACGTCCTCGAGCTGTGGCATGGGCCCACCAGCGCCTTCAAGGACATGGCGCTCCAGTGCCTGCCGCAGTTCTTCTCCGCCAGCGCAAGCGCCCTGCGCGAGTCCGGACAGCTCGACCACGAGTCCCTCATCCTGGTCGCCACCTCCGGCGATACGGGGAAGGCAGCACTTGAGGGCTTCAAGAACGCCGAGGGCGTGCGCATCGGCGTGCTCTTCCCCGACACCGGCGTGAGCGACATCCAGCGCAAGCAGATGGTCACCACCACTGGCGACAACGTCCAAGTATGGGGCGTGCGCGGCAACTTCGATGACTGCCAAACCGGTGTCAAGAAGGCCTTCTCGGATGATGCCTTCGCCCAGAAGCTTCTCCGCGAGCACAGCGTGGCCCTCTCAAGCGCCAACTCCATCAACTGGGGGCGTCTCATGCCCCAGATCGTCTACTACGTCTCCAGCTATGCTGAGCTAGTAGCCCAGGGCAAGGTGGAGGCCGGCGCACCCGTGGACGTCTGCGTGCCCACGGGCAACTTCGGCAACATCCTGGCCGCCTGGTACGCGAAGGCCATGGGGGTTCCCTTCGGCACGCTCATGTGCGCCAGCAACGAGAACCGCGTCCTCGCCGACTTCATCAACACCGGCACCTACGACATCTCCGACCGCGACTTCGTGACCACCCCCTCCCCCTCGATGGACATCCTCGTCTCCTCGAACCTGGAACGCCAGCTCTTCGAGCTCACCGGTCGCGACACCCAGGCCATTGCCGGCTGGATGCGCGATTTGTCGGAGAGCCGCCGCTTCCGCGTAGACGCCGACACCTTCGCCAAGGTGCGTGCTGACTTCGTGGCAGACTCCGTAGGAAACGACGAGTGCCTCGCCGTCATCCGAGAGGTTCTCGATGAGCACGGCTACCTGCTCGACCCGCACACGGCCGTCGCCTACCGCGTGGCCCAGAACGTTCGCGGCGAGAACCCGGTGCTCATAGCCAGCACGGCCCACTGGGCGAAGTTCGGCGACAACGTGTACCGCGCCCTCCACGATCTGCCGGCCGGCGCCCCGCTGCCCGCAGACGTGGCGGCCTTCACTGGCTGCCAGCTCAACGAGCTCATCTCGCGGGAGACGGGCGGGCGAGCCATCCCCGCCGGGCTCTCCTCCCTCGACGAGATGCCCGTGCGATTCGCCGAGGTGATCGACGGCGACGTCGCCTCCATCGAGTCGGCCGCGGAGGATTTCCTCAGCCGCTAAGACGCCTTCCGTGCGAAAATAGCCCGGGGAGCCGCTCATGAGCGCCCCGGGCTCGTCGATAGCCAGCTCGCGTCCACACGCAAGCCAACGTGTTGCGCAGCCAACAGGGCATCACGACCCACCAGACCGAAGGGACTCGCCATGGATCAACTTGACAAGCTCGAGACGAGCGTTCGACTCTCCGTAAGAAACCCCCTTTCCGAGAGCACCTCCGTCTTCGGCCGCGGCGTTGCCGACCTCTGCCTGGGAGTGCGCACCCACGGCTCGCTCAACGCCGCCGCGAAGCACATGGGCATGGCCTACAGCAAGGCATGGCGCATCATCAAGGACACCGAAGCCGCCCTCGACGTTCAGCTGCTGAACCGAGACGGTGCCCACGGAAGCGAGCTCACCGAGGAGGGCAGTCGCATCCTCGACACCTACATCGCCATCAACAACCGCCTCCAGGCCGAGGCGCAGCAGCTCTTCGCCGAGCTCACCGCCTAGGCACCTGACACCGCAGCCTTCTCCCGCACCGCCCGCGCGACGCCAGGAGAACCCGCCCCGCCACCGCGCAGTGCCGATGCCTCGGCTCCCGTCGATGCGCAGTCCTCGTAGGGCGGTATCAGCTCAGCCGCCCAAACCTGGTCGGGATCAGAGAGGCTGCGAACCTCAAGCCTTACCGCCCAGCGCCTCATGTCACCCTCGCGCAGCGGCGCAGCCTCCTCCAAATTGCTCGCCGCCTTCTCCAGCGCCGGCTCGCTCCCAAAGCGATAGAGGCAGCCGTAGCACACCTCCATATCCTCGAAGAGCGTAGTCTTGCACACCGGGCACACCTTCATGGCTCCCCCTCTCATCGCAGCGCCGTTCCCATGACGGCCATCTCAACCTTGTCGCCCGCGCTCAACCACGGGCCCTCGCCCGCAAACCGCTCAAGCACGGCCCGGGCCCTCCGGCAGCGCAGACGCCGCCCGGGAGCGACTGCGCGATGGGCCTCGACCACAAGCCCCGTAGCATCCACGAACGCGACGTCGACGGCATGTCCCATGCCAAAGGTGTGGACATCGCGACAGGGCGCGAGCAGCATTACTCCCGCCTGAGGGCGGCGGAAAAGAAGCCCGCGCAGGCGCGATGCCAGACTCGTCGCCAGGCAGAGCGATCCCAAGCCTCCTCCCATGCGCCCCTCGAAAGAGCGCTCCCCAACTGTCGCACATCTCGACACGCCGCCACGGGCAACGGCGCTACGCAGGTCGTCGGGATCAACCAGCGGCACCATGCGGCCCGGCGCGCACCGCCTCAGCCAACCTTCCTGGCACCGCATCGCGCCCCTCGTCCGAGCGAGGCTCCGACGCGAGCGCTCGCGACGCCGTGGCGCCCGCCCCTCCGCTGGGACGCCTCGCGCCCTGCCCGTTATTCCACCATCCTCACGCGCACCACGACGCTTGTCCATCCTGCTGCATCGGTGCACGACACCATTGCCCATCGACATAGCCCCTCTCCTTTCACGAACGTCGCGCAGCCCTCCACGCCGCTGGGAACCCCCAGCCAGCCTCGGTCGACCAGCGCTTTCGCCAGCATCTCGGCCCTATCGGCCGCAACGCCGGGGAAGACGAAGCCCAGCACCTGCCCATCTTCGCTGGCGTATGACTCCCGAGCACCCTCGGGAGCGAACAGCTCCTCGACGAACCATGCCGGAGCCGACGGCCCCGCACGATAGCCGGGAAGCACCTCCTCCCACGCTGTCTCGCCGCCAAGCACGGCTCTCACCAGAGGGGACGCACGTGCTGGCCCCGCCACCTCGGGCGCGGGCCCCTCCTCCAGCCGTTGCAACAGCCCCGGTACCGCCACCATCCCCAGCATCCCTGCCACGAGCGCCGCAGCCGCAAGCGCCCGTCTCCGTTGCCTCTTCTCGCCCATTCGCCCTCCTCAGAACAGCATTCCCGGCTTGTACGGATCCACCGTCAGCGACACCCGATGCTCCAGACGCGGAAGCCGCACGCCGAGCACCTCGTCACGCAACCCCAGCCCGAACAAGGTCGGGGCATAGGCCAGCGTGGCCGTGTAGGTGACATGCCCGAGCACACCGCCCGACACCTCCACTCCCACCGCCAGGTTGTCGCGCACGAGCGCCTCCTCGATCACCGCCCGAATCTCCTCGGCGCCCCGCCCCGCGTCCTGCCCGTACGCCGGCGACGCCGCACAGAGACGCACCGCGTTACGCGCAACCCGATCGAAGGCTGCGCAGTCTCCGAAGAACGTGAGCGCATTCACGGCAACAACCGCCACGATGAGCACCACCGGCAGCACGACTAGCAGCTCCACGGTCATCTGGCCCCGGTCGTCAGCCAGCACCCGGCTGCGAAGCAAGGCGATGCCCGTTCTCACCGCCATGGCCTGATCACCTCCGTCGCCTCGCCGTACAAGGATCCCACCGCATCGAAGCAACGTTCCACCAGGCTGCGAGCACCCTCGCCAAGGGAGGGCGGCAGCGCCACAATCACGGGAATGGACACACCTCCGACCGGCAGCTCGATTCGCGCCACCTCGATCCCGCGCTCGCCAGCCGCCACGGCATCAAGCGCCTCAGCCTCTAGCTCCAGAGCCACCGACGAGAACAGATCAGCGGCCGGAGACGAGAACCGGAGAGCTTGCTCCCTCACCGAACGATATGTGGCAGAGAACCTCCCCTCTCCCTCAGCGACCACATGCACGCTGTTCACGAGCACCGGCCTTAAGGCGTTCAGCCGAGCCGGCTGCAAGCCCGCCGACGAGAAGGCGCCCTGCAAAGCGCCAGCCGCCCACGAGCCCAACCCGCTGGCACTGACCAGCGGAACGGAGGAGGCCGCCGCCTCTACAGCGCCCGTAAGTGCCTCCTGCCCCTTCCCGTAGGCACGTAGCAGCCCCGACCAGGCATCGAGCACGATGCGCGCCGCCCCCACCGCCGCGCCAGCATCCTGACCGAAGCCGTCCAGCAGCGCCGTGATGACCGTTTGCCCCTCGGGCGAGGGATCTTCGAGCAGCGTTGAGCCCGAGACGGCTGCCCGCGAGCCCAGCGTCATGCCGCCGACGACGAACAGCGACTCAAAGCCTTTGTCTGCCGCCACGGAGCCCGTGCTCACCACCAACGACACCGCGCCCCGATACCCCGGGGGAGCCGCCTTGATGCGATAGGCGCCTGCCGACCGAGCCGCTTCAGCGCATTTTCCGATGAGGTCCCCCGCCGCGTCCTTGGCCGCTTCCAACTCTGGCGCGAGCCTCTCCTTGGCAGACCGATACTCGTCAGCGGCCTGGGCTATGGCCGCATAGTGGTACTCGAACCCGTTCTCGATGGCCGTAGACGCCGACGCCACGCTTCCCAAGCTTGACGACGTGAATTCGCACGTAGGGCAAAGCGAGAACTCGCCCGCCTCCCAGTCGGCAGCAGAGCCCATCCCCACTGCCTCCGCCGCGCCCGGGCAGCCACTCCAGGCGTGCATGGCGCGCTGCTCCCCCTCCGTGATGGGAAACGCGACCATGCGATAGAGCGCCGTTTGCCTCATCTCGTCAGTGTTGCGCGGCAGCCGCGGAAAGAAGGCATCGAACGAGTCATCCGTCTCAATCACATAGCCACGCGCAAGCTCATCGGCAGCGAACCGGTAGAACAGCTTGCGCAGAGCCGACCGAGCCTGCTCCTCCACATCGTCTGTCGCGGGGCGTTCCTGGGCCAAGCGCTGCACGTAGTAGGCGCGAGCCCGCTTGAGCGGCACCGCAAACGACCAGGCATCGACGCTGCGATAGAGCGGGTTGAGCGATTCGTCTAAGGCAGCCAGGTGGTTCGCACGCTCGTAGAGGCAGTAGCCAGGGTGAGCGCCGCAATCTCGCTCGAAGGCCCGCTCCTTAGCCTCCTGCGCTTCGCGTGCCGCCTGCTCCGCCGCGGCAGCTGCGCGCTCGAGGGCGCCGGAATTCTCCTCCATGGACTCGCGCAGCACGCCAGCCGCCGCATCGGCCCCCACCGTGATGTCGACTCCCTTGGAGGGGACGAGCATGGCTGCTGCCAGGTAACCGCCACCCGAAGCGCCGCCCTGGTTGGCGGCCCCCACAGCCGCAGCGTTGGCGGCCGCCAGAAAGGGCAAGGCGGCCTGGAGCCGATTGAGCCCCCGCGCTGCGCGCTCGGCGAAGGCGCTGCGCGCGTCCAGAATCTTCGAGCCCAGCTCCACCAAGCGTGCGCCCACGCTCGCGGTCGGCGGAACGCACAGCGCCACCACCCCCGCGCCATAGGTCACCGCCCCCAGCAATGAGAGCGACAACACCACCGCGTCGCACAGACGCACCGCCACCATAAACTCCGCCACAGGGTTCTCGGCAGCCAGCGCTGCCGCGTCGGCAACCTCTTGAATATCGGCCGCGGCGGCATTCACTCGGTAGACCTGAGCGCTGCTGAACACGAGCGCCAAAACCAGCAGCAGCGCCACGGCCATGCCCGCCGTGGTAAGCCCCTCCTCATCGCAGATGAGCTGACCCCACACGTCCTCGGCAATCCCGCGCGTCACCTGCCGATGCTCCTCACCCGTCCTCATCGATCCACGCTCCTATCCAGCGGGCCGGGTCGCGCCCGACCTGTGCCCCCGCCGCCCACGCCGGCTGCGTCGACATCGACCGCTCCACTGACACCACGATGTTGCCACGCTCGTTCGCCAACCCCAGCAACGCCGCTCCGCCGTCAAGCAGGGGAAGCGGGCGCACCTCAGTAGAGACCCTCACCGCCACCCGGTCGGAACGCTCGTCACCCGACATCTCGACGCGCCACGTACAACCGCCCTCATGAACATGGAAGCAAGCCGCCGAGGGAACCGACCCCAGCCGACGCAAGACGTACTCCTCGCAAAGCGTCTCAGCATCGCCCATCGCATCGGATCGCGTGGCAAGCAGCCGACACCCCTCGGCTGCCGCCGCCTCCATGACCATGCGGTCGTACAGGAGAATCCCCGGCTGCAGGAGGAGAAGGGCGAGCAGAAACAGCACCGGAAGAGCGAAGGCGGCTTCCACCGTTGCCTGGCCGCGCTCGCCCCGCAAGCGCTCGGCGATACGACGAGACCCCGGCAGCGAGCCCCGGCAGCGTAGGATTCGACGCCTCCGCGTCCGAGTTATTACGCGGCTGCGATGAATCCCGCAACCCGGCCCCGTCCTCATTTGCTCCCCCTCTCCCCCTCGTCAATAGCAGAACGCATCGGATGCCCATCCCGCCGCCATCCCCACGTGGTGGGAGGCCGCAGCCAGGGCATGCTCGACGAACAAGCCCCGCTCCAGAGCGGAGGCAAGCAGCCCGCATGCCGCCACGATGACCACCAGAATCCCAGCCACCACGACATACTCCACGGTGGCTTGGCCCGACTCATCCGCTACAAGCCGTTGATGCCAGCGGCTATGGCGTCCCACAGCTCCTGCAGCTTCGGCCGAAACAAGGTGATGGCCAGAATGGCTATCACCACTAGGATGCCCACCAGGATGGCGTACTCCGTCGTGCCCTGACCGGCCTGGCAGGCCAGCTTCTCCCGCACGCGCCCCCGCAGTCTTCCCCAGACAATGCCAGCACGCTCCCAGGCGGCGCGCATGCGCGCTGCCCCTCCCTCGATCATCTTCACCTTCACGTCTCTTCTCCTCTCTCATGAGAAACCTCCGATAAGCTCTAGCATCACTGGGCCGAGCACCAGCATCAGCATCGCGGGCAGGATGAGCACCGCCGTGGGCACCATCATCTTGACCGGCGCCTTCGCCACCTGCTCCTGCTTGCGTGCGCGGTAGGCGGCCCGCGCCTCCCTTGCTGCGTCCTCCAGGCTTTCGGCAAGCGAGGATCCGAAGCGCAAGGAGCGCACCACGTTCTCCACCACCCGGCTGAACAGCGCCGAGTCATAGGAGGCGGCAACACGGCGCAGCGCCTCCTCGCGCGAGGTCAGGCCACAGCCCCACTGCCGCTGCGCGGCTGCGAGCGAGGAGGAAAGCAGCGTGTCGAAGTGCTCTCCGTAAAGCGCGAGGCTGCGATCGAACGACAGCCCGCTGCGGAGCCCCAATGCCACTACATCGAGCATCTCTGAGAGGTGCCGTTCCAGCTCCTCCGCCCGACAGCGGCACCGCCTCTCCACCGCCCAGCGCGGCGCCCGTGCTCCCGCGACGGCACCCGCCGCGCCCAGCAGCACCGCTACCTCGGGAGAGGCGGCCGACCCTACCAGAGCCCCGACCCCCGCGCCGGCCACCAGCAGGCGAACGCGCGCCTCCCCGCACGCCTCTACCGTCACCGCATCCCCTAAGCCCGCCAGCCGCAGACGATCCTCGAACCACGGAGGGTGACGCAGCGGAGGGGGCGCCCACGGTCGAAAGGAGCCGGCTGCCATCTGCCGGGCGACAGCTGCCAGGTACCCTGCGACACGCTCGTCAGCGACCTCACGCCGATCGGAGAGCGAGGCTTCCATCCCCCGAACGCCTCGACGGTGCCGCAGACGACGCGCTGCTACGTCGGCACGCATCCATGCCCACAGCCCAAGGAACCCGGCGAACGCGCACGCGCCGACCGCCCAGGGCCACATCATCTGCTCCACGTCGATCACTCCCTCTCAACGTCAAGCATCCGCCGGACGAGAACCACGCCCGTCACCTGCATGGCCAACGCCGCTCCCAGTAGGACGAACCCAGCCGGGCTGCTGAAGAAGGGGGCGAGAAAGTCATCGCTGACCAAGGAAAACAACGCCACCAAGATGAACGGCATGAGCGTTACGATGCGAGCGGAGAGCTTCGCCTGCGCCGTCTGGACGCGAAGCGAACGGCGCAGCTCCAACTCGCCCTCCACCGACTCTCGCGCCGCCTCGAGCACCGTGGCCAGGCTTCCGCCGCTCTGATGCTGCACGTCAAGGGACACCGCCACAAATGAGAGCTCCGGCAGGCCTCGCTGATCACGGAAGACCGCCAGAGCCTCGGTGGGAGAGCATCCCGTGTCAAGGCGGGCCGCCGCGCGGGCGAACAAGGTGCCGATCCCATCGCCCATCTCGGCCGCCGTCTGCTTCAGCGTCTGCGAAAGGGAGAGCCCCGCCCGAAAGCACACCCCCATCGACCGCAGGGCCTCGGGCACCTCCTCGCGCAAAAGCACCTGGTGCCTCTCCCGGGCTGAGCGCAGCGCACCCGCAATCGCCACCGCGCCGCAGCCGACCACCGCCGCAGCGCACACCACCGATCCGGACGCCATCCCTGCCACCATGCCTGCCGCAAGACAGAGGCCAAGCGCCAAGCTGGCCAACGACTCCGCCGAGGCCAGCATCCCTCGCCCATCAAGCAGCGACTCAGCGTCCTGCGCCATGCGGCGCAGCCGCGTGCTGCGCAGGAGCGCTCGCGCAAACGGCCGCAGGGGCGCCACGCCGTTGCGCAGGAGCCAAGGCACCATGCCCGACCCACGCGATCCCACGAGCGCCTGGGCTCTACGCGCGCGTTCCACCGCCTCGGCGACTTGCTGGCCTAGCACCAGGCCCGCAGCCGCAGCGCCCGCTAGCGCGCCACCTGCCATGGCAACTGCCGTCTCCATCGTTCCACCTCTCTCCCATCGATAAGGCCAGCTCGCGCCGCTTGAGCCACCCAAGAGGGCTCCGCGAGCCACTGCCCGCAAGCCTCCCCCAGCCCCCGCTCGTAGAGCGGAACGAGCTCGCAAGCCCGGCGCCGCTGATCAAAGGACACCTCGGCCGCAGCGGAGACGAAGCGCGTCCCATCGCGAGCGCGCATGGTCTGCACTATCAGGTCGAAGGCGTTGCCTATCTGGGCCTCCACCGCGTCGAGCGGCAGGTCAACCGCATAACGCACCATAGTGACCAGGCGGTCGACCACCTCCTGCGGCGCATTGGCGTGCAGCGTGGTCAGCGAGCCCTCATGACCCGTGTTCATGGCCTGAAGCATGTCGAGCGCCTCTCCGCCACGGCACTCGCCGACGATGATGCGATCCGGCCGCATGCGCAGCGCGTTGATGACGAGCTCGCGAATGGTCACCTCTCCGGTTCCCTCGGCGTTGCTGGGCCGCGCCTCCAACCGCACCACGTGGGGGTGCTCAGCGAACTTCAGCTCAGCCGAGTCCTCGATGGTGATGACGCGCTCCCCATGCGGGATATGGCACGACAACGCGTTCAGCAGCGTGGTCTTGCCGCTACCCGTCCCGCCCGACACCGCCACGTTCTTTCGCGCGACCACCGCCCACACGAGCATCTGACGAAAGTCGTCGCCAAACGACCCGCCCGCTGCCATCTCGTCAAGCGTCATGACGCGGCGCGAGAAGAGTCTGATGGTCAGCAACGGCCCATCAGGCGAAAGCGGGGGGATAATGGCGTGCACGCGGTGTCCCTCGGGAAGCCGCGCGCTCACCGTCGGCGAAGCCTCGTCGATGCGGCGTCCAAGCGGCCCGATGATGCGGTCGATGAGCACGCGCACCTGCTCATCGCTCGCGAAGACCGCGGGGCTGCGATGCAACCGGCCCTGGCGCTCGTAGTAGATGCTCTGCGTCCCATTGACCATGACCTCGGTCACCGTGTCGTCTTCGAGAAGCCCGTCGATGGGACCCATGCCGAAGACGACGTCCACAAGGTCATTCACCAGACGCTCGCGATCCTCCAAAGACACGCGCTCCCAGCCGCCCTCGGCGAAGGTCTGGCGGCAGGCAGCGCGCAGCTCGTTGCGCGCACGCTCGGGATTCTCGGCCATCAACGCGGCTACCTTCTCCATGGCAAGGTGCCTGCGAACACTGCGGCGCAGATCCTCCACCGTCGCCCCACGAGGCGCAGTCGCAACGTCGCGCGACGCCCCCACCGTCCGGGCGCGCTCGAGGAGCGTCATCGCTCGGCTCCTGACTCAATCGCAACCGATGCTTTGGGGCGTCTCCCCCAAAGGCCCGACTTCCGACCGCTGCGCGTACGCCCACGCCGGCGGTCGGGCGCATCGGAAGCAGCCGGCTCCGACGCCGGTGGCGCGACCTTGCGCCCCTTCCGGCCACGCAGGCCGCCGCCCGCCTCGCCATCTGGCAAAAGCCCGTCGAGCACGGAAGCCAGGCTCGCACATAGCTCATTGCGCTCAGCCGCGAGAGCCGCCGCCATCCCCGAGCCTAAGAGCTCCTCCACCGCCGTGCCGCCGTCGCGCAGCTCCGTGACAGGCGCTCCCTGCAGGGCGCAGGATACGTCAAGAGCGGTAAGGGGGGCGCCCTTGGCGCAGCGATTGAGCAGGAAGAGGAACGAGCCCGTGGCGATGCCGCAGCGCTCGCAGAGCTCGAGCGCATGGCGGCAGGCTCGCACCGACGAAGCTCGCTGATCCACCAGGAAGAGCGTGCGCGCGCTGCGCTCGATAACGACAGCCTGCGCCTCCGACCAGCTGGATCCCGTGTTGACGAAAACCACGTCGAAGCGCGTCGAGGCCGCCTCCATGAGGCACGGCAGCTGCCCTGCCAGCTCCTCCGCCCGCTCCGGGCGACGCGGGGCAGCCACGAGCGCCGGAACCCCCTCCCCGACCAGCGTGTCAAGGCGTCGCGGATCGGCCAGCACCTCGTCCACCGTAGGCACATCAGAAGCCCCGAGCAGATCCGCCGCGTCTCCGAACTGGAGATCCCCGTCAACCAGAAGCACGCGCAGCCCTCGCGCCGCGGCCAGGCAAGCGCTCAAGACGGCGACGGCGCTCTTCCCGGCACCTCCGCTACCGCTCACCACGGACACCACATAGGCCGGCGCCTTCGCGGCGGAAGACTCTCCGGCCACAGCGTGGGACGGAGACGCTGCCGCAAGCGCGGGGGCGACGGGCGGCTCCGGTCTCCGAGACCCTCCGACAGCCACCGGAGGCAGCGGCGCGGTATCGGCCGCCGACAACGCGGTTGGCGAAGAGGGCGCAGGCGGCGGCTCCGGCACGGGGGGTCGAGAGGCCCCCAGCGGCTCTGCCGCGGGTACCTGCGGGGCGTCCGCCATCCTCGCAAGCGCAGGCGGCGGCTCCGGAGCAAGCTCCTCCCCCAGGAGTTCCGGCTCCCGGGGAAGCTCGTCTATCCCCGGCAAGGGCCGGCGGACGCTGACCGTCGGCAGAGTCTCGCCGGAGGGCTCATCTGGCCGAGTGGACGCCTCGGCCGCGCGTAGGGCCGCTGCGCGCGCTGCCGCCCCCAGGCGGCGCCTCTCTTCGTGGGCGACGCGCCGCGCCAGTCCCTCAGGCGAGAGCATCCCCGTGATTCCCGCAGCCTGGGCACGGCTGATAGCCGATCCGCTGAGGCTCTCGGACACGAGGTAAATGGGGATGGAGGGGGCATCTCGTCGCAGGGCCGCCGCCAGGTTGACGGCGTCCATCTGATCGCTTGAGGCAACCCAAGCCTCCTCAACGGGGTCGCCTTGGCTCAGGCGATCGCGCGCCGCAGCTGCGTTCGAGAACGCCTCCAGCCAGGTTCGACGCGACCACGCCCTCCCATCTAGCCCCAGGGAAGGGGGATCGGCGAGCGACGCGCTGTCAGCGCACAGCAGTATGGTGCCCATGGCAGTCCTTTCCGCCGGCCGAAGCCGGCTCATTTCTAGGCCTCGGCCCTAACGGGGCCCTTAGCATCCGTGGGAAGCACGAAGTAGATCTCGAGGTTCTGAGCCGCCGACACCAGCTCCTGCGCCGCCGAGGGCGCGACTGCGAGCGTCACCCACTCCACCGCGCCCGACGCAAGCGCCCCCGACGTGTCGGTGCTCGTAGCCACGACTAACGCGCGCGGAACGATCAACTCGGTAGCGCTTGCGCCCGTGGCGTAGACGTCAGCGCGCATCCCCGCCTGCAAGGCTCCGCCCACCGCCTGTACCTCGCGTGCGGGAACGCTCACGGCAGCAAGCCCCTCGGGGATATCCAGGGTCGGCGTCAGCCCTGCGCCAATGCGGCGAACCGTGAGCGCCTCTCCCTTCAAGATGGCCGCAGAGGCCTGCTTGCCCACCACCTCCCCGCGCGCAGTGACCACGCCGTCTGGCAGCAGGTCGGCCACCCACATCCCCATCGCCACCGCCCCCTCGTCGATGGTCTCGCCGGGCGCAATGTCGCGTCGGGCCACGCACACCTCCAGCTGATCGCCGCCATAGCGAGCCAGCGCCTCGGCACGAGCGGCCTCAGCCTGGTCGCTCACCTGCATGAGAAACGCGCCCGTGCAGATTGCGCAGCCTGCAGCGCAGGCGATGCCCACGGCCAGGGATCGACTTCGCTTCATAGAACCTCCGTCCTCTCAATGGAAACGCCATCATGAGCGCCCCCGCCGACACGTGGTCGGAAAACGGGCGACGGGGCGGGGGCGGGGAAGCGGAAGCCGGGCAGTTCGCACGCGAGACACGCACAGACCAGGGAGTTGCCCCTGCGGCGCAGAGGGCGGCCAAGACGGCGCCCCGTCGCCTCGCGAGCGACGCGAGAGCGCGCCCCGGGAGACGCTGAGGAGGCAGTAAGGGGAGACGAACCGCACGCGAGCGTTGAGCGAGCACGGAAGGGCGGCATCGCACTCGCTGAGGGGGGGGGCGACGAGTGGGGCCCTCTGGGATACGCGACGGGCACGCCACGAATGGCTATCTGCCCAAGACCCAACCGGGCCTCGAATCCGCCTGCCAAAACCTGCCGAGGAAAACCCTTGACGAAACTCACCGACGCGCCTCACCGGACACTCGTCTGCCAAGTTCTGCCAGGAAGCTATCCGTCTACAGAGAGCCATAGAAAAGAAAAACCCCATTTGAAATGGGGTTTTTCTCCTTTTTCTATGGTGGTCGCGGAGGGATTTGAACCCCCGACCTTGTGCTTGTAAGGCACCTGCGCTCCCGCTGCGCCACGCGACCGTCATGTTAAGAGGAGCGCCGCTTCATGGCGGCTCCTCGCGTTTCGGTATTTTCCCACAGATGCCCCGCGGGGGCAATCTTAACGATAGTTGCCGGCCCGATCGCCCCTGAGAAGCTTGGACTGCCCCTTGAGGTGGCGGGCCCTCTTGACGGTGGAGACGAGGTCGGCGAAGATCCAGCGTTCGAGTCGCACCGGCGGCAGAGCGCGGGGGTACGGGGAGTGCGGCAAGCGCCGGGGGGCGGGGATGTGGCGGGGCGGAATGCGAGACGCGGGCAGGATAAGGGACGAGACGGGGGCGCGGGCACGGCGGCGGGGCGTGTCGGCGGGGCGCGCGGGTGCGGCGGGGCGCAGCGGCGGGACGCGCGGGTGCGGAGGGCGCCGTTTCCGCTTGAATGTGGGGCTGTGCCAGCGGCAGGTGCGATCAGGGGCTTCTGTGTCATAATCGGACTCGAGAACATCGAGGGAGAGCAGGCACATCATGACTGAGACCCGTGACGAGGCGCTCGACAGCGCCCTATCCTCCTTGCGCATCGGCATCGACGCCGGCTCGAAGACCATCAAGGTGGTCATCGCCGACGCGGACGGCGTGATCCTCCATTCCGCCTACCAGCGCCACCAGTCCAACATTCGCAAGACGCTTCAGAGCGTGCTGCACGACCTGTCCTGGCGCTATGGCAACCTGGAGGGAACCGTCGCCATCACCGGCTCGGCCGGCATCAGCGCCGCCGAGATGCTCGGCGTGCCCTTCGTCCAAGAGGTGGTGGCCACCACGCGGGCCGTGCGCGGCGCGTACCCCGCGGCCGACGCCGTGGTGGAGCTGGGCGGCGAGGACGCGAAGGTGATCTACCTGACTGGCGGCCTCGAACAGCGCATGAACGCTACCTGCGCCGGCGGCACTGGCGGGTTCATCGACACCATCGCCTTCATGCTGGGCGTGCGCACCGGCGCGATGAGCCGGTTGTCCATGGGCGCATCGCGCCTCTACCCCATCGCGTCGCGCTGCGCCGTGTTCGCGCAGACCGACGTGCGGCCGCTGCTGAACGCGGGGGCCGCGAAGGCAGACATCGCCGCGAGCGCGCTGGATGCCGTGGTGCGCCAGACGTTGGGCGGCCTGGCCTGTGGACGGCCCCTACGCGGGACGCTCGTGTTTTTGGGCGGGCCCTTCGAGTACGTGCCCGACCTGGCGCACCGCTTCCGCCGTGCCCTGGGGCTCACGCCCACCACCGGCATCCTGCCGCGGGACGCGCACCTGTTCACCGCCCTGGGAGCGGCCCTCATCTCCGAGGAGGAGGGCAAGACGGCATCGCTCGACGCGCTGTGCGAGCGGGCGGCCGCCGGCGAGCTCTTGGAGGCCGAGGAGGAGCTGGGGCGCCTTCCCGCCCTCTTCTCCGACGAGGCAGAGCTGGCCGCCTTCCGCGAGCGGCACCGCGCCGCCGTCTTTCCCACGCTGCGTACCTTTGACGCGCGCGGGCCGGTGTTTCTGGGCGTGGATGCGGGGTCGACCACCGCGAAGGTGGCCCTGGTGGACGCGGAGGGGCGGCTGGTCTACAGCGCGTACGAGCCCACGCGCGGCGATGTGCTGGACACCGTGCGGCAGATGGTGCTGGGGGCGCTGGCCGCCCTGCCGAACTCGGCCCCGCGCGGCGAGGAGGCGCCCTGGATCGCGCACGCGACGGCCACCGGGTACGGCGAGGATCTGCTGCGCGCGGCGCTCGGCATCGACTCGGGCGTGGTGGAGACGGCGGCGCACCTGCGCGGCGCCCAGGCCCTGCGTCCGGACGTGTCGTTCGTGCTCGACATCGGCGGGCAGGACATGAAGGCGCTCTGGGTGGAGAGCGGCGCGGTGGCCGACGCCGTGCTGAACGAGGCGTGCTCGAGCGGATGCGGTGCGTTCATCGAGGGCACCGCGCACAGCCTGCGGTCGACGCCCTCGGACTTCGCGGCAGCTGCATTGCGCGCAGAAAGTCCCGTTGACCTGGGGATGCGCTGCACGGTGTTCATGTCGTCGCGCGTGAAGCACGCCCAGAAGGTGGGGGCGTCGCTTGAGGACATCGCCGCAGGCGTGGCGTACTCGGTGGTGCAGAACGCGCTGTTCCGCATCATCGGATCGGAACGCGCGACGTCGCTCGGCCCCTGCGTGGTGGTGCAGGGCGGCGCGTTCAAGTCCGACGCGGTGCTGCGCGCCTTCGAGCTCATCTGCGGCGTGGAGGCCGTGCGGTGCGACCGCGCGCACCTGATGGGCGCCATCGGCGCCGCGCTCATCGCGCGTGACCGCTGGGAAGCGGAGGAGTGCGAGAGCGGGGAGGCAGGATGTGGCAGGCGCTCTGGCGGCGACGGGGCGACGCTCGGAGCGGGAGGCGCGCGGGTCGGGGCGACGACGGCGGCAGGCGCGCAGGCTGCGGGGGCGGAAGCTGCGGGGGCGGCGACCGACGCAGACGCGCAGGCTGCGGGGGCGGCGACCGGGACGGAAGACGCGGAGACCGGGGTGCCAGGCGCGGCGGACGCGGGGGTGACGCCCGGAGCGGGAAGTTCGGAGGTCGGGGCGGCGCCTGGGGAC
>CANSES010000012.1 GCA_947645965.1 uncultured Enterorhabdus sp.
GGTAGGCCAGCACATGGTAGTGCTCGTCCTGCTCGGAAGCGGCGTCGGCCACGGCGTTCACCGACTCGCCGCGCCCGGCCAGAAGCTCCACGGCGCAGTAGTCGAAGAACGCGATGTGGCAGATGACGTCCTTCAGCGTCCAGGTGTCGCAGTAGGAGGCGGTGCGGTTCCAGTCCTCCTCGGTGAAATCGGCCACGAGCATATCCACCGCAGCCTGCTCGGCGATCAGATCATCAACCGGATTGAAGATTTCAGCCATCGATATTACCCCTTTCCTTAGTTCTTGAACGGCTTCTGCAGGGCGCGGCCGGCGATGTGGATCATGATCTCGTCGGTGCCGGCGCCGATGCGGTAGACGCGCTGGTCGCGCCAGATGCGCGAGACGCGGCTGTCCTTGGTATAGCCGATGCCGCCCATGATCTGCAGGGCCTTGTCGCACACCTCGAAGGCAGAACGGCCGCAGTACAGCTTGGCGCAGGCGGAATCCACCATCACCGACTCGCCGCGATCGATCTTGGCGGCACAGCCGTACACCCAGCTGCGCATGTTCTCGATCATGATGTACATCTCGGTGATGTGCTCCTGAATGAGCTGGTTGTTGCCGATGGGCTTGCCGAACTGGACGCGCTGGGTGGCGTAGCGCACGGCGTCCTCGTAGACGCACTCGGCGGCACCGAGGGACTGGGCGCAGGCCAGCACGCGCTCCACCTCGAAGTTCACCATGGCCTGCATGAAGCCCTGGCCCTCAACGCCCACCAGGTCCTTCTCCTCCAGCTCCACCTCGTTCAAGGACATCTCGCAGGTGTTGCCCATGTTCCAGCCGATCTTCTCCAGCGGATCGATGGTGATGCCCGGCATGAGGTTGCCCTCGTCGTCGTGCAGCTGCACCCACCACATGGAGAACTTGGAGCGGTTCGCCTTGTCGGCAGGATCGTCGTCGGCGTCGCGAGCCACACACAGCATGTACTTGGAGTTGCAGGCGTTGGTCATGAAGGACTTCGAGCCGTTCAGGTACACCTTTCCGTCGCGGCGCTTGAAGGCGGTGGCCAGCGAGCTGGAGTCAGAGCCGGCGCCCGGCTCGGTGAAGCCCAGCACGAAGCCCGGGCGGCCCGCCATAACCTCGGCGAAGCACTGCTCCTGCTGCTCGGGGCTGCCGAACTCGGTCATGTCCTTCAGCGAGCAGAGGTTGCCGTACACGTAAATGGGAGCACCGTTCTTGCAGGCGCGCTCGGCCACGAGCATCAGCGTGGTCACGTCCACGGGCGTGCCGCCGAAGCGCTCGTCGACGCCGAGCATCTGAAAACCGTTCTCCAGCAGCGCGTCGGTGAACTCCTGGGGCCACTCGTGCTTCTCGTCGCACTCCTTGAAGTACTCCTCAGTGCCGTAGCGCTCCATGAGCTCATCCAGGCTCTCGAGCAACAGCTCCTGCTCGTCGGTCAAGATCATGTCCATGCCCTTCGTCCTTTCTCGTGTTTAATCCCCATCTGCGGAAAAGTAACGGCGCAGCTCTCCGCAGACTTCCCTGCGCGCCTGCCCCGCTTCCACCAAGTGGTCCAGGTGGGCCGCCGTCTCGCTGACGATGATCCAGCGCTGGATGATGGGGATGTCGTCCCAAGCGTCATAGGGAATGTTCCAATGAATGGTTTTAGCAACTTCCGTGCCAGTCATGCCGGGATGGGCCCGCAGAGCCGCGCCAATCTCGTCGAGGCGGTGCCGATGATGCTCGTGCAGCCACGTCAGGCGTGCGGGCAGGGCCTCGGCCTGGGCCTTCACATCCACGAAGCCGTGGGCCATGCAGGCAGCCCTCACCGCGTACGGCGCCATCTTGTCCAGGCTGGCCAGGTAATCGCCCAGGGCATCGGCCTGGCCCGGAAAGGGGGCGATGTTCGGCGAGCTGTTCAGCAGCACGTGATCGCCGAAGAACATCACCTGCGCCTCTTCCACGTACAGGCACTGGTGGCCCGGCGTGTGCCCCGGGGTGTCGATGACCCGCAGCGTCCAGGGGCCTATCGCGAAGGCCTCTCCGTCGGCCAGGTTCACGAAGCGCTCGGGCATGGGCCACTTCACCCGCGGGATGAGGGCCGCGTCCGTGGCCATCAGCTGGTCGAGGTCGCCATGGCAGAAGCCCTCGGCCTGCAAGCGGTCCTTCATGGTGCCGCGGTAGGCCCCCGCGCCCCGATCGCGGAACAGCGCCTCGTCGGCGGTGCTCAGGTAGATGCGCGTCTCGGGCGCGGCGATGGCCGCCGCCAGGCCCAAATGGTCGATGTGGAAGTGGGTGAGGAAGATGTCGGTGTCGGCCATAGCCACGTCCAGGTCCTCCAGGGCCAGGTGCAGCACTTGAAACGATGCCTCGTGGCTCGTGCCCGTATCCACCAACAGCCCCCGGTCGGGGGTGCGCAGGTAGAACACGTTGGTGTAGCCGATGGGCGTGCCGCCCGAGAAGGGCACCTGAATGAGGTAGATCTCCGGATCGTTCCACACCTTCTCGTGGAAGCGCGGGGCCGCCTGCTCCTTGTGGGCGTCGAAGTAGTCCACGATGGCGCTCTTGCGCACCTTGCCGGCGCTGTCGCGGCCCATGTCGTCCATGAACACCACGTAGCGGGGCTTCTTGTAGCTGGCGATGGTCTGCTTGCAGTGGTTCTGCACCGTGGTGGCCGTGAGCAGCGCACCGGGGCGCGGTTGCACCACACAGGCCACGGCCTCCCCCATCACCGGATCGCTCGTGCCGAACACCAGGCAGTCGTCGATGTCGGCATGCTCGCGCAGCACCGATTCCACCTCGGCCACGAACACGTTCTCGCCGCCCGACTTGATCATGTCCTTCTTGCGCGAGCGGATGAAGAAGTAGCCCTCCTCATCGCGCGTCATCATGTCGCCGGTGCGCAGCCAGCCGTCCTCGGTGAAGGCGGCGGCCGTGAGATCGGGCTGGCCGTAGTAGCCGGCCATGGCGGCCTCGGTCTTGATGAGGGCCTCCCCCACTTCCCCGCAGGGCAGCTCGCGCCCCGCCTCGTCCACCACTTTCAGCTCGGCGTAGGGCATGGGGCGCCCCACGCTGCCGAGCAGGGGCGAATCGGCATCCAGCATAGCGCGGGTGATGCGCAAACTCGTGCCCGTGCCGCTTTCCGACTGGCCCCAACCGTAGTTCAGCTCGGCATTGGGGAAGCGCTCGTACACGGCGCGGATCATGGCCAAAGTGGTGGCCCCGGCCGCGCTCTGCACGATGCGCACCGACGACAGGTCGAACTGGTCGATGGTGGGGCAGCGCAAGAGCCGCTGATAGGTGGTCGGCGGCAGCAGGATCATATGGGTGACCCGGTAGGTCTCGATATCGTGCAGGATGCGCTCGGCGTTGAAGGCCTCACAGATGATGAGCGCGGCACCCGTGGCGAAGGCGCTCGTGAACCAGCTGTGGCCGCCGTGGTGCTCTAAGGGGCACTGCACGAGCACCACCGAGCCGGGGTTGTCGATCATCCCGTTGGAGGTGGTCACACTGGCCAGTTCCACCAAATCGGCCCGATGGGTGCGGGCCGCCCCCTTGGGCAGGCCGGTGGAGCCGCCCGTGAACTGGATGCGCGAGAGGGCCGCCCCGTCCCGCACCAGCGCCGGCTCCTCGGCGCTGCACCGGGCCAGCAGCGCCTCGCCGTCGCGGCCCAAAGGTGCCGCACCGCCCACGCTGAACAGCTTCACCTCGTGGTCGAACTGCGCGGCCGCCTCGGCGACGGCCTCGGCGAAGCGCGGATCGAAGAAGAGCACCTCGGCTGCGCTCGCGTTCACCAGGTAGCCCACCTCGCGCCCGATCAGCTTGAAGTTCAGCGGCACCGCCACCGCGCCGATCTTCTGCACGGCGTAGTAGATCTCGGGGATCTCGGGGCAGTTGGCCAAAAGATAGGCCACCTTGGCGCCGGGTCGCACCCCGGCCTCGTCGCTCAGCAGGTGGGCGAAGCGGTTCACCCGCTCGTTCATCGCCCCATAGGTGGTGCTCATCCCCTTGAACACCATGGCTGTGGCCTCGGGCCGCTCGCCCACACTGGCCAAAAACGGCTCGGCCACGTTGTCGTACTGGAAAAATCGCATCGACTTCCCGTCCTCGCATTCCGTGTCATGGCGCCCGCCGGCGGCGGGCCCTGCTGCAACGGGGCAAAGAGAAGGGGCCGGCTTCCCCGCGCCGGCCCCCGTGCCCCTGCTACTTCGCGAACCGCTCCATGGTCTTGGCATAGGCGGTCGTTGTCGTGCAGAAGGGCGATGCCGTGGACTCGGCCTCCAGGCTCGCGGCCAAAGTCTCGTCGGCCAGGGCGTTCATCATGGTCTTCGTGATCTGGATGGACGCATCGGGCATGGCCGACAGCTGGCGGGCGAAATCCAAGGTGGACGCCTCCAGCTCGTCGGCGGGAAACAGGCGGTTCACCAGTCCCCAGTCCTTCATCTGGGCCGCGGGAATCTTGCCGCCGATGAACAGCAGCTCCTTGGCGCGCTGGGCGCCCACCAGCTCGGGCAGCATCTTCATCATGCCCATCTCGGGGATGATGCCGATCTGGCAGAAGGCGGGCACGAACTGGGCGCGATCGCTCGCGCAGACCAGGTCGCTGGCCAGGGCCAGGGCGAAGGCACCGCCCACGGCATAGCCGTCCACCATGCACATCACGGGCTTGGAGATGGCGCGGATGGTGCGGACGGCGTTCAGGTAGCGGCGCAGAGTCTTGCGGGCCTGCTCGGGAGTGGGCTTGCCGCCGTCGCCCTGGTTAAGATCGCCGCCGCTGGAGAAGTTCTCGCCCACGCCGCGCAGCACCACCACGCGCACCTCGTCATCGTCGTCGGCCGCGCGCAGCAGATCGGACAGGATGTCCATCATCGGCGCCGAGATGGCGTTCTTCTTCTTGGGCTGGTTCAGGTAGATCACGCGAATGCCGTCGCCGACGTCCTCGGCGTAGACCACCGCTTTCTCTTCGGTCATAGCTCTCCCCTCTTGTCGTAACTCATCGAGATCGGGCGGGGCGGCCGCCCTGATTCGCTCGGGCAGTCCTCGCTTGGGAGAACAGGACATTAAGTCCTGTTCTCGTCGCTGCGGAACTCGCTCGGTCAGGGCACCCGCCCCGCCCTCTAAACTCAACTTCCGTCGAGCGCACCTAGATCGCGCAGGCGGCCACGTAGCCGGCCTTGGTCGCATCGGCGATGCGGCCCGGGTTGTCGCAGTCGCCCACCAGGTACACGTCCTTCACCATGGGCTTGATCTTCTCGCCCAGGGTGTGGTTCGGGTCGAGGCCCAAGGTGATGGCCACGGTCTTCGACGGCACGAAGATGGTCTTCTCGTTGCCCTCGCGATCGGTCTGGATGCACTCCACGCCGTCCTCGCGGATGGCGGTCACGCGGGTCAGCGGGTACAGCTCCACGTTCTCGGCCTTCTTGAAGGCGCTCGTCAGACCGAAGCGCTCAGAGGGGCTCACGTCGTAGCCGATCTTCTTCTTTTCCTCGATGATGGCCGTGGTGCGGCCGGTCTCCATGCAGAGGTGGCCCAGCTCGCAGCCGGGCAGGCCGCCGCCGATGATGGCGATGTTGCGGGAGATGGGCCAGGTCATCTTGCCGGTCATCTCGCGGGCGAACGAGGGGGTGTAGTAGCGCTTCAGGAAGAAGGCGCCGCCGCCCCACATGATGTTGTTGAACAGGCCCTTCTTGCCGTGGGGCTTGTGGCCGTTCAGCATTTCAAGGAAGTCGTGGGAGGTGATGACGTTCTTGCCGTCGGCGCCGGGCACATCAAGCCCGATGGGGGCGCCGCCCACGGCCACGATGGCCGCGTCCGGCTTCACGGAGCTCACGAGCGCCGGGGTCACCTCCGTGTTCAGGTGCACGGTGATCTCGGGGTGCTTCTTCATCTCGTTCATGAGGTAGGTCAGGTAGCGCTCGTGGTAGGGGCTGAAGATGGAGCTCATCTTCACGCAGCCGCCCAGGCGCGGGCCCTGCTCGTAGAGGTCCACCTTGTGTCCGCGCTGGGCCGCCGTGAGCGCCGCGTTGATGCCGGCCGGGCCGGAGCCCACGACCATGACCTTCTTCGGGGCGTTGGTCTTGGGGTACAGCTCGTGATCGAGGGCAGCGCCCAGGTGCGGGTTCACGCCGCAGCACTCCAGCGACAGGCCGCGGGACACCACGTCGTCGATGCAGCGGCAGCACACGATGCACTTGCGCATGTCCTCGGTGCGGTCCTCCATCACCTTCAGCGGCAGGGCCGGGTCGGCGATGGAATAGCGCAAACCGGCGATGACGTCGCACTTGCCATCGGCCAGATTCTGCTCCATGATGGTGGGGTCGGTGTTGCGGTAGCCCTGGCCCACGGGCTTTTTGGCCACGGTCTTGATCTCCTGGGCGATGTACATCCAGTGACCGTCCTCGATGCCCTTGGTGGTCAGCGGCACGCTCGTCTCATGCCATCCCACCGACAGGTCGTGCAAATCGAGGCCGGCCTCTTCCATCCACACGGCGATCTGCTTGGCCTCTTCCATGGACAGGCCCGGGCCGTTGTCGGTCTTGATGAAGTCCACCGGCGACCAGCGCACCACGATGGGGAAATCCGGGCCGACGATCTCGCGGACGCCGCGGATGACCTCCAGGGTGAGGCGGGCGCGGTTCTCCAGGCTGCCGCCGTACTGGTCGGTACGGTTGTTGGTGGCCTGGCTCATGAAGCGGCTCAAGATACCGCCCACGCCGGCCATGACCTCGACGGCGTCGAATCCGGCCTCCACGCAGACGCGCACGGCGTTGAAGTACTGCTCCTTGAACTCCTCGATCTGCTCCAGGGTCATGGCCTTGAAGCCGCCCATCATGGGGATGACGGCGATGTCGGAGGGGCCATAGGGGCTCTCCTTGGCATCAGCGGCCGGCTTGAAGTCGTGCACATAGTAGATCTGGGCGCAGATGAGGCCGTCGTGCTTGTGCACCGGATCGACCATGTACTTCTTCAGCTCGGGAACGCAGCTCTCGCCGTAGCAGCAGGGCAGCGGGTGCAGCCCCTCGATATCGGTGCGCTTCCAGGGGCAGATGGTCTGAATGATCATAGCGGTGCCGCCCGCGGCGCGCTCCTCCAGATAGGCAGCCAAACGATCGGTGGGGTGGTTGTCGTCATCCACGTAGCCGTGGCCCGGCGACATAGACGTGGTGATCATGCGATTCTTCAACGTCACGCCGTTCACCTTCAGAGGCGAGCCCAAAATGGGGTATTGCTTGCTCATAAACTGTTTCTCCTTTTCCTTCTGATTCTTTGGGTCCCGTCTGCCCTATCCCAGGCGGAACTCCACGCCCATGCCGCCGCGCGGGTAGTTCCACGACTTCACCACGGTGCCGCCCGCGGCCACCAAACAGGTACCGCACTCCAGGCAGCCGGCATAGTCGAAAGTCAGCTCGCCGTCCTCGTTGATGACGTACAGGCCCGCGGGGCACAGCTTCACGAGGCGCGCGATTGTGGCCGCGTCCCCGTCTGTGTCCACATCGATGTGGGCGAACTCCTCGTCAACGTGGAACTTGTCCACAGCGAGCTTCTCCTCAACGGTCATATCCTCGATCACAGTGCCTTCATCCCCTTCCGTGCATCCTTGGCGATGTTCATGAGGCCCACCTTCTTCACGGCCCCCATGGCCTTCTTGGTCAGGGGCACCGGCGCGCTGCCGTCCACGGTAAACAGGCCGCCCATGATCTCGTTGAGCATGGGGCCGTAGTCGGTGAACATGCGACGGGTCTCCTCCATGAAAGCGGGGAACTTGGCGTAGTGCTTCAGGTCCTTCATGATGAAGCTGTCGTCCAGCTTCGCCGTGTAGACGGCCAGACTGGCGGCCGAGTAGTCGTCCTTCTCCTTGGCGGCCAGCACCGCCTCGGCGGCCAGACGGCCCGATTCGATGGCGAAGTCCATGCCGCGCACGCAGTAGCCGGTGTTCAGGCCGAGCGCCCCGGCGTCGCCGGCGATGAGCACGCCGTCGCGTACCAGCTCGGGCACGCCGGCCAGGCCGCCCTCGATGACCATGCGGCCCGTGTACTCGCGCATGTCGCCCCCGGCGATGAGGGGG
The DNA here is from genome assembly GCA_947645965.1 of uncultured Enterorhabdus sp. The sequence goes on from CANSES010000012.1 coordinate 8,046, forward strand.
GCCACCACGGGATGGGCCTCCAGGCGCTTCAGCATGGCCGGCACCGAGATGTCGCTGTAGTCGATGTCGCCGATGGTAGTGACCACGCCCAGCGACACGGAGTCCTTGTTGGTGTACAAAAAGCCGCCGCCGATGTGGCCGTGGGTGGGATCGCCCACGAACAGCCACGCGCAGCCCTCGCCCGGTGCCACGCCGAAGCGGTCGGACACGGTCTTCTCGTCCAGCTGGATGGTCTCCTTGGCGGCCACGGCGTACTTGTGCGGGTCCAGCTTCGGCACCATGCCCAGCTTCTGGCCCAGAAGCGACACCGCGCCGTCGGCCAGGATGGTCACACGGGCGTACATGTCGTCGTCGCCGGCTCGCACGCCGCGCACCCGGCCGTCCTCGACAATAAGATCGTCGACGCGGATCTCATTGACGAACATGGCCCCTTCGCCTTCCGCCTGCTCGGCCAGCCACTGATCGAAGGGGGCCCGCAGCACGGCGTAGGACGCGCAGGCGGGATCGGACAGGGCCGGGTTGGTGTAATCCACCGTGGTGCCCTCGGTCTCGGTCAGAAACGACAGGCGCTCCTTAGTGATCACGCGCTCCACCGGCGCCGTCTCGGCGAACCCGGGGATCACCTTCTCCAAGCTGTGCCCGTACAGGCGCCCTCCGGTCATGTTCTTCGAGCCGCTGAAGGGCCCGCGCTCGATGACCACCACCTCGCAACCGGCCTTGGCCAGCACGTAGGCGGCCGTGCACCCGGCCAGACCTCCGCCGACGATGATGGCATCAAATACTTCTTCGTCCACACGCTCTCCTTTCTTACTTCTTCTCTCTCGTCTCTTGTTGAAGGGGAAACTGCCGGGCCGCTGCGGTCATCGCGCCGGTGCGGCCCGGCAGGGGGTCGGTTCGCTTAAGGGCGCTTCCACGCCTTGTGGGAGATGGCGATGGTAACGGGCACCAGCACCACGCCGATGAGGTACATGGCGATAACCAGCACAAAGCACAGGTCGAAGGAACCCGTGGTGTCGTAGATCATGCCGTAGACCACGAAGGACACGGCGGTGAAGATGAAGATGCCCGTGGACACCCAGGAGTAGACCTGGGAGTAGTTCAGCGAGCCGAAGGACTCGCGGGCCAGCATGGGCGCGATGACCGTAAGGCCGGCGTACCCGCCGCCGAAGACCACCATGCCCGCATAGAACACCGTCACGTTGGCCCCGGCGATATAGGCGAGGAAGATGCCCAGGGCACCACAGGCCGCGGAGATGATGCCGGTCCAGCGCACGCCGATGCGGTCGTTTAAGGCACCCAGCACCAGCTTGAACACGATGCCGCCCACCATCATGATGGACACGGCCATGGCCCCGGCACCGGCGCCCAGCTCGGTACGGGCGCAGAAGGCGGGGATCTGCTGGAAGAAGGCGGCGCACATCACGAAGATGCCGGCCACCAGCACGAGCAGGTACAGACCCGGCGAACGACGGGCCTGCTCCATGGTGGCGCCGTCCTCGAAGGTGAGCTCCTCTTCCTTTTCCACGGCAGTCTCGTTCGGCTTGTGCTCGGCGCCCACGGGCAGAAGGCCCATGACCGCCGGGCTCTTGCGCACGAACAGCACCGTGAGCACCACCGAGAGCACCGTGGTGAAGATGGACATGATGGCGCGGGCCGTCTGCCAGCCGTAGGCGTCGATCATGCTCTGGCCCAGCGGGCTCGCCACGGCGGCCAGAAGCGACAGCACCGCCGCCGTCACCGAGATGGCTACGCCGGCGCCCTTCTCGAACCAGCTGTTGATGAGCACGGGAGCTGCCAGGTACATGAAGAAGCCGGCGGTGATGCCGAAGACCACGCCGTAGAGATTCCACTGCCACAGCTCGGTGGCGTACGCGCTCGCCCAGGAGGCCAGGCCGAAGGCCAGCGATACCGCGGCCAGCACCCAGCGCGGGTCGCGCGTCTGCAGGATGCGCCCGGCGAAGGGAGCGACGAGGGCGGACACCAAGGGTTGGATAGTACGGTACATGGTGGTGTCGGTCTGGCTCCAGCCGAACTGGTCCATCACCGGAGCCACGAAGATACCGGAGGTGTTACCGATAACGCCCGTGGGTATCGAGTAGAAACCAAGGCAGCCGATCACCACCAACCACGCCCAAATCGTACTTTTCTTCTGCAAAGCGTTCATGCACACACCTCCTGTCGGAGTCCATCTGGCGTATTGCCATTACCAGAAGGCGAGCAAATACCGTGCCAAAGGTGGCCGGCGGAAGGGAACCAAGGGCGGAAAAGCGGGCGCCCCCAGCTGGGGGCGCCCGAAAACTTCCTGGTCGACGGGGATTTCCTAGCCGAAGGGAGTCTCTTCCTTCTTCAGCAGCTTCTCGTCGTACATCGCGGCGATCTGGTCGGGGGTGGCGCCCAGCTCTTCCAGGATGTCCTCGTTGTCGGCGCCCACCAAGGGCATGCCGCGCCAGATCTGGCCAGGGTTCTTCGTCAGCTTCGGCACCACGTTCACGCCGCGGATGGTCTCGTCGTTGAAGGAGTTCTTCCACTCGGTGAAGCTTTCGCGGGCGATGTAGTGCGGGTCCTTCTCGGCGATGGCGAAGTTGTAGATACGGCTGCAGGGCACGCCGCACTCCAGCATGATCTTCTCGGCCTCCTCGGCGTCGTGCTCGCTGAAGAACTTCTCCATGGCCGCCTCCAGCACATCGCCCGCCTCGCTGCCGAAGGCTACCACCGGGGTGCCCACGGGGAACAGGTCGCTGCCGTATTCCAGGCCGAAGGCGGGGATGGCCTTCTTCACCACGCCGGGACCTAAGATGAGCACGTAGATGGGCACGCCGTCCTTGCAGATGTAGGTGCCGTAGCCGGCCGACGAGGTGGAATGCGAGCCCTCGCGCACGGGCAGGCCGCCGGTGTTCAGGTAGTTCACGGCGTAGAAGCCCTCGCAGCGCAGCATCGACTCGTACTGGGCCACGTCCACGCTCTCGCCCTGGCCGGTCTTTTGGGCGTTGATGTAGCCGGCCAGGGCGCCGAGGTCGGCCATGAAGCCGGCGTAGTAGTCGGACACCTGGGGGAAGGCCAGCACCGGCAAACGATCCGGGAAGCCGTTCATCTCCATGAAGCAGCCGAAGGCCTGGCCGATGCCGTCGAAGGAGGCGCGCTCCACATAGGACGGATCGCCCGTCTGGCCGAATCCGGAGATGTGCACGATAGTCAGGCGCGGGTTGATCTCCCACAGCACCTCGTCGGGCATGCCCCACTTGGCCATCTGGCCGCCGCGGAAGCCGTCCATGAGGATGTCGGCGTCTTTCAGCAGCTCGAAGAACCATGTCCGGCCGGCGCCCTCTTTCACGTTCATGCACAGCGAACGCGTGTTGCGGCGCTCCATCTGAGTGCCCCAGCCCTGCAGCGCCTCGTTGGTGGGACGCGAGGTATCGCGGCCGAGCGGGCTCTCAACGCCGATGACGTCGGCGCCGAGGTCGGCCAACAGCCCGCAGGCGAAGGGGCCGGCGATGGCCATGGTCAGGTTCACGACCTTCACGCCCTGCAAGGGGCCGAATTTCGGGCACTCTTCTGTTTTCATAGCATCCTCCTTTTGCGTGAGCCGCAGCGTGCGGCGTTTCCAAGGCGCTACGATGCAAATTCCGTGCCATGCTGGCATGATATTTGCGATGATCGGGGCAGTGTTCGTTTATCGCCCTCCCTTGTCGGGACGGCCGCGCGCGGTGCCCCGGCGCCCTGCGCACCCCTCCAAGAGAAAGCGAGTCGCCATGGCACTCTTTCAGAACGGCAGCAGCACCGCCCCCCTTGCGAAATGCAACGAGGTGTCGCTGACCATTGCGCCGAAGAACGGCACGATGGCTCTGCCGCTGTGCATCGAGATTCCCGGGGGACGGGCCCACGAGATCATCCCCGCCGGAGTGCGCCTGCCCCACAAGACCACCCAGCTGTTCTCCACGGCCGACGCCCACCAGCTGGCCGCCGAGTTCCACATCTTCGCCGGCGCCCGCCCGCTCGTGCGCGACAACATCGAGCTGGGGCGCGTGCGCATCCGCGACGTGAAGTGGGCCGGGGCCGGCCAGCCGAAGCTGGAGATCTCCTTCAAGGTATCGGGCACCGGCGTGCTGACCATCACCGCCGCCAACCTGGACCGCAAGCGCACCGAGATGCTGGCCAGCATCACCACCCCGGTGGTCACCGCCGACGACGTGCGCCAGGCCGAGAGGGACGCCGAAAACGCCCGGGAGCAGGACGCCTGGATCGAGGCGGCCATCGACGAGATGCTCACAGGTTACGGACTGCTGGACGATGCCTACGAGCGCTACGCCATCGCCAAGAAGAAGATGGACTTCGCCCAGAAGCGCCAATACAAGCAGGCCCGCAAGCGCCTCGTGAAGGCCTTGAACGTGCTGCCCCCGGAATCCACCAAGGAATCGGTGGCCGAGCTGAAGGACGCTATCGCCACTTTAAACGGCCTCTACATCGCCCAAAAGCCCCTCCACGACGCCGTCATGGCCTGGTACAAGTAAAGATCAAAGGTCTCCCGCCGCGGCGGGAGACCTTCTCTTGCGCGGGACATTCCCTCTCCCGCAACGACCGGCGAATCGGATCGTCTACTTCGCCCACAGGCGACGGCCCATAGGAACGATCACAAAGGACAGGATCAGCGTGATGACATAGAACACGATGATCAGCCAGAAGCAGCCGGCAAACGAGCCGGTGATGTCGTAGATCTGGGCGTAGATGATGGCCGAGCAACCGGAGAACACGTTCAGGCCCGTGGCTACGATGGAGAAGATGTTCGCGTAGTCCTTGTTGCCGAAGGCCTGCTGGCAGGTCATCGGAGGCACGATGGTCAGGGCCGCAAAGCCGCCGCCGAACAGGAAGCTGCCCACGTAGAACATCATCGGGCTCTCGGAGCTGAACAGCACGATGGCGATACCGGCCGCGCCCAGCACCGAGGCCACGGCCCCGGCCACTCGAGCGCCGGCATGGTCGCACAGCCAGCCGAGGCTCAGCTTGCCGACGACCTGGCCGATCATGCACACGGTCACGCCGAGGGCGCCCACCGCGGCGCCCAGGGCCACGTTGGTGGAGGCGTAGGACGAGAACTGCTGCATCATACCGGCGGCGATGGAGAACATGCCGGCCATCACCACGAGGAACCACAGGGCCGGCGACTTCATGGCCTGGGCACGCGTCACGCCCGCCGTCTCCTTCACCTCGGTCACCTTCGCCTCGGCAGACTTGGCACGGTCGGCCACGGCAGCCTCATAGCCCCAGGGCTGCACGCCCATCTTCTCGGGGCTCTCGCGCAGAAGCGCCAAGGTCACCAGCACGGCGATAGCCAGGCACAGACCGGAGTTCATCATACGGGCGGTCTGCCAGCCGTAGGCGGAGATCCAGCTCTGCACCACGGGGCTCATAACGGCACCGAGCAGCGAGGCGGACATGCTGATGGCGCCGATAACGGTGCCGTTGCTCTTGGCGAACCATCGGTTGATGAAGGTCGGCACGGCAATGTACATCCAGAACGCGGCGGAAGCGCCATACAGAGCGCCGTAGACATTCCACTGCCAGGACTCGGTGAAGAAGGCACAGGCGAACGACGCCCCGCCGAACACCGCGGCGGCCGCGGTCATGATCCAGCGCGGATTGTAGCGGCTGATCAGCTTGCCGGCGATGGGGGTGCACAGGGCCGCCACCCAAGGATGGATCGTCATGTACAGCGTCGCATCCGTGCGCGACCAGCCGAACTGATCCATAACCGGCGTGACGAACAGGCCCGCCTGGTTACCGACAAAGGCAAGCGGAACGGCATAGAACGCCACACAGGCAATGGCGATTGCCCAGGCGTAGTTGCTGCCCTTAACTTGCGAGTTTCCCATACTCTCTCCTTTTCTATAAGCAATTAACTAATCTTTTCGCCACAGGCAGAAGAGCAAAAACCGTGCCAAGCGTGCCAGCCGTGACAGGGGTCGGGTGCTTTGTCACCCTCCCAACCCGCATTCACCCATACAAGAAACCCCCGCCGGAGCGGGGGTTTCGCGGGGCCGAGTTTGCAGCCTCGACCGAGATAGAGCCCAGAAATCCTACTTGTTGGCCCAAGCGCGACGGCCCATGGGCACGATGACCAGAGCCAGCAGGATGAGCAGCACGCCGAAGGCGACGTTCATCCACATGGCGCCGGCATAGGAGCCGGTGATGTCGTAGATCTGAGCGTAGATCAGAGCGGCGAAGCCGGAGAACACATTCAGACCCGTGGCCACCACGGCGAAGATGTTGGCGTAGTCCTTGTCGCCGAAGGCCTGCTGGCAGGTCAGCGGCGGCACCACGTTCAGGGCCGAATAGCCGATGCCGAACAGGCCGACGCCCACGTAGAAGGTCATGACGGTCGCGCCACCCATGAAGATGACGAACGCACCGGCGCCACCGAGCAGGCCGGCCACGATACCGGCGGCCTTAGCGCCGAAGTGGTCGGAAATCCAGCCCAGACCGAACTTGCCGGCCATGGAGGTGATCATGGCGATGGACACGGCGAAGGCGCCGACCTCCGGGCCGAGGCCGTCGGTCACGGAAGCGTAGGAGGACATCTGCTGCACGAAGGACGCCATGATGACGAACATGCCAGCCATGAGGATGAGCAGCCACAGGGCCGGGTTCTTCATGGCCTCGCCGCGGGTCAGGCCGGCGTTGGCCTTCACCTCGGTCACGTTGGCCTCAGCGGACTTGGCGCGGTCGGCGGCAGCAGCATCGTAGCCCCAGGGCTTCACGCCCATCTTCTCGGGGCTCTCGCGCAAAAGCGCGAAGGTGACGCCGGCACCGGCGATGATCACGATGACGGAGCAGATGATACGGGCGGTCTGCCAGCCCATGGAGGAGATCCAGCCCTGCACGATGGGGCTCATGATGGCGCCGAACAGCGACACGGTCACGCCGATGACGCCGATGACGGAGCCGTTGTTCTTGGCAAACCAGCGATTCACCATGGTCGGGGTGGCGATGTACATCCAGAAGGCGGCGGAGGCGCCATAGAACACGCCGTAGAGGTGCCACTGCCAGGGCTCGGTGAACCAAGCGCAGGCCAGGTTGGCCAGAGCGAACACCAGCACGGCGCAGCCGAGCACCCAACGGGGGTTGTACTTCGAGATCAGCTTGCCAGCAAAGGGGGTGCAGATGGCGGCCACCCAGGGCTGGATGGTCATGAACAGCGTGGCGTCGGTACGAGACCAGCCGAACTCGTCCATAACCGGGGTGATGAACAGGCCCGCGTGATTCGCCGCGAAGCCCAGCGGGACAGCGTAGAAGGCCACACAGGCAATGGCCACTGCCCAGGCGTAGTTGCTGCCTTTAGTTTGAGTTCCCATTCTTTCTCCTTATCTCTGAACGGCTGAACTGCAATCCAGCCGTCGTATCACTAGCAAAAACCGTGCCGTTCACTCCTCTGCAACGAAGGGCGGCTACCGTTTTTGCTAATTACCCCTTATGAGATCGGGTGCGCCCTGCCGCGCAGGCCGGACGCACCCCGTGCAAGCGAGCGCTTACTCGCCCTTCTTCAGCACGCCCTTCTCGTAGAACAGCTCGATTTCCTCGGGGGAATAGCCGAACTCCTCCATAATGTCCTCGGTATCGGCACCGTACTTGGCGCCGCCGCGGATCACCTGACCCGGGTGCTTCGAGAACTTGGGCATCATGTTGACCTGCTTCACATCCTTGCCGGTGATCTCGTCGTAGACGTCGATGAACACCTCGCGGGCCTGGTAGTGCGGGTCCTCCAGCATCATGGCGTAGGTCATGTGCGGGCTCACCGGAATGCCCATCTCGGAGAAGGTGCGGTTCACTTCCTCAACCGTGCGCTCCTCGCACCAGGCGTCCAGCGCGGCACGGAACTTCGCGGCGCGGGGCGGCAGGGGCTCGTCCAGGCTCTTGCAGCCCGGGGCTCGGGTGATGGAGGCGTAAGACCCCAGCGGCTGGAAGTCCTCGTCCTCGGCGAAGCCGAAGAACTCCACGAGCTTGCGCACGGGGCCGGCGCCGCCCACGGCTACCTGCACGTAGCCGTCCTTGCACTTCTGGGAGCCGGCGCAGGCGCCCACGAGGTCCTCGTTGCCGATGCGCATGGGCTGGATGCCGTGGTTGATGCCGTCGGACAGCGTGGCGCCCTGGATGCGCACGAGGGACTCGAACTGGGTGCAGTCGATGGACTCGCCCTCACCGGTCTCACGGGCGCGGATCACAGCGGCCAGGGTGGCCCAGGCGCCCATGAGCGCCGTGGCGAAGTCGCCGGTGAAGGGCTTGGTCACGTTCGGCGGGCAGCCCGGGAAGCCGTTCAGGTTGGAATAGCCGGAGAACGCCTGGCCGATGGGGTCGAACGAGGCCTTGCGCACGTAGTTCGGGTCGCCCCAGTTGCCGAAGCCGGAGATATGCAGGATAACGAGGGCCGGATTGGCCTCCCACAGCACCTCGTCGGTGAGGCCCCACTTGGCCCAGGTGCCGCCCTTGGAGGACTCCACCAGCACGTCGGCCCACTTCACCATCTGCAGCAGGATCTCCTTGCCCTCGGGCGAGGGAATGTTCAGCGACATCATGCGCTGGTTGCGGCGATCCACCGACCAGGCGTCGCCGTACATGCGGTACATGTCGGGGGCCATGGTGCTCTCCAGCTCGATGACATCGGCTCCCTGCTCGGCGAACAGCTCGCACACGAACGGGGCCGCGATGACGGCACCGGCGTTGAGCACCTTCAGGTTCTGCAAGTTGCCGAACTTAGGACGCTCTGAAGACTTCATAGGCTACCTCCTTGTCTCATGGGCCCGCCGAGGCGAGCCCCCCAAGTCACGCCGCATAGCGCAGCGAGATTCCCTAATGGTTTTGCAAGCAACATGCGTGCCACATTTACAAGTGGCCACCCGTTGTTTGAGGGGATTTCGGGCGGGCTGAAGCCCGCCCCTACGGGGGGGTGCGGCACTCGCGTCGCCTCATCCCCCTGCGCGGTCCTCCGTAGGGGCGGGGTTTACCCCGCCCGCGACTGCGACCCGCTTGCGGGCGGGCTGAAGCCCGCCCCTACGGGGCACTCCCCCTCGCGTGGCATCCGCGCCCTCTATACGCCGTGCTGGTAGTAGGGGCGCTTTCCCAAGAGCTGCTTGTCGTACATGGCGGCGATGGTGGCCTCGTCGATGCCCAGCTCGCCGAGCACGTCCTCGTTGTCCTGGCCTGTGGCCGGCGCGCCGCGCCACACCTGACCGGGGTGGTTCGCCAACTCGGGCACCACCTTCACCCCGGGGATCACCGACTCGTTGTCGGTGGCCAACCACTCGGTGATGACGCCGCGCGCCTGGTAGTGCGGGTGGTTGCGGGCAGCCTCGTAGTCCATGAGCCGCGAGCAGGGCACCCCGCCGTTGGCAAGGATATCCTCGGTCTCCTCGGCGGTGTGCGCGGCAACGAAGGCGGCGAAGGCCTCCTCGGCCACGGCCGCCGCCTCGCTGCCGTAGGGGATGAGCCCCATGCCCTCGGGGAACAGCTCGCTGCCGTATTCCAACCCGATCAGCGGCAGGCCGGCCTTCAGCACGCCGGGCCCTAAGAACAGCACGTACACCTCTTCCCCATCGGCGCAGCGGTAGGTGCCGTACAGGGCGGCGGTCAGGCTGTGGCCGCCCTCCTTCACGTAGTCCACGCCGAAGCGCCAGTAGTCGGTGGGATAGTTCGCCTGGATGCGCATCATGGCCTCGAACTGGGCGACGTCGATGGACTCGCCGCGGCCCGTCTCCTGGCGCTTCAACAGCGCCGCCAGGGACATGCCGAAGGCAAAAAAGGCCGCCGTGTAGTCGCCGGGGAAGGGCATGGCGGGCACCGAGGGCTGGCCCGGCAGGCCGTTCATGCGCATGGCGCAGCCGAAGGCCTGGGCCACCGGGTCGTAGCTGGCGCGGCCCACGTAGGCCGGATCGCCCGTCTGACCGAAGCCGGACACGTGCGCGATCACAAGGCGCGGGTTGCGCTCCCACAGCACCTCATCGCCCAGGCCCACCCGGGCGAAGCGACCGCCCACGGACGCCTCGATCAGCACGTCGGCCGTCTCGATCAGCTTCAGGAAGGCCTCGCGGCCCTCGTCCTTCATGTAGTTCAGCGCGATGGAGCGCATGTTGCGGCGGTTCTGCTGCCATTCCCCGCCATGGCCCGACACGCGGCCCATGTCGGGCACCGTGGGATGCTCGATCCAGATGACGTCGGCGCCGTGGTCGGCGTACAGCTCGGCGGCGAAGGGGGCCGCCACCGACAGACCGATGAGCACCACTCGGTAGCCGCTCAGCAGACCGAACGCGGGGATTTCCTCTGTTTTTGCCACTGTTTCCTCCTCGGAGCCCCGTTTTCGATCCCATTTCCTGCCTTCCGCGGCTGCGGGGCGTCCCTTCGCCCCCTGCTAGCAAGGTTCGTGCCAAAGAACATCGTTGCCGCTGGGGCGCCTGCGGTGGTATTTTTGAAGAGAAAGCAGCGATGCCGGGCGACGCGGTGCGAGGGCTCCGCCCGGTTCGGGTATCGTTCATGCCTTACTGACCAGGCGAAAGAGAGAGGGAGCATCTCCTGTGATCATCGGCATCACCACTACGCTGAACGAGGCCGACGGCTTCCAGCGCGTGAACGTGGAGTACATCGAGAGCGTGGCGGCCACCGGGGCGCTGCCCGTGCTGCTGTCGCCCGTGGCCGGGGGCATCGCGGCGAACGAGGCCTTGGCCGCAAAGGCCCTGGCGGCCGTAGACGGCCTCATCATCAGCGGGGGCGGCGACATCCATCCCCGGGCCTACGACCCCGCCGCCGATGCCGATGCGGGCGACGACCTGATGGGCGTGGACGAGAACCGCGACGCCTTCGAGCTGGCCCTGGCCCGCGGCGCCCACGGACGCGGCCTGCCCATCCTGGGCATCTGCCGCGGCATGCAGATCATGAACGCGGCCCTCGGGGGCACCCTGCACCGCGACCTGCACGCCTGCGGCGTCACCGCCGTGGGGCACCGCCAAGAACCGCCCTACGAGCGCACCACCGACAGCGTCACCATCGCCGAGGGAAGCCTTCTGGCCTGTGCCCTGGGCCGCGCGGGCACCTGGCCTGTGAACTCCATGCACCACCAGGCCATCGATCGGGTGGCCCCGGGCCTGCTCGTGGCGGCCCGCAGCGACGACCGCGTCATCGAGGCGGTGGAGGACCCCGCCCACCCGTTCTTCCTCGGCATCCAGTGGCACCCCGAGTATCTCGCAAGCCACCGCGGCCTCTTCCACGCCCTGGCCGATGCGGCCGGCCGCCCCGCGCGGCCCTAGGGAGCAGGCTGCCGCCCCTCGACAGGGCACAGGCCCCGAATTCGCCCCGGTTCCGATCCCGGCCCCGGCCCCGATCCCGGTCCTAGTCCCAGTCGCGGCCCCGATCGCGCCCCGGCCCAGTCCGGCCCCGGCACAACAGCGCCCGCACAGCGGAGAAGCCCGCACGAGGCGGGCTTCTCCGAGGGAGGGAAAGGAAACAAAGCGCGCAGACCGGGGAAGCTAGGCCTGAAGGTCGCCGGTCAGGAAGCGCACCGCGTGACGGCCGAACGTCACCTGGCGGCCGAGGCAGTTGCCCACGAGGTACACCGGATAGTTGCCCGAGTAGTAGCTGCCCGAGCAGGTGCCCACGGCGCACAGGCCCTCGATGGGGTTGGCATCAGCATCCAGCACCTGGGTGTCCTTGTTGATGCGCAGACCGTCCAGAGTCGTCAGCAAGGCGCCGCCGAACCACGCGCCGTAGAAGGGAGCAGTGCGAATGGCGGACAGGCGATACGCCTCCTTGCCCATGTCCACGTCCTCGCCGGCATCGTAGAGCTCGTTGTAACGCTCCACCGTGGCGAGGAACCGCTCCTTCGCGTCGCCTTCGAAGCCCAGCTTGTCGGCGAGCTCTTCCAGCGTGTCGGCCTTCATCATGAGGCCCGTGTCGATGTACTTCTCAGTATAGGCCTCATCGACGGTCTTGCCCTTCAGCGTGCGCTTCCACGTACCGGCCGAGCAGCCCTGGCTCTTGAAGCGCTGCACATCTTCGGGAGCATTCGCATCCATGATGAGCGCCCACACGCCACCGGGATGGTTGCTGGCCGCATGACAAATGGCGTCGTAGTTGCAACTCTCGTTGGCGATGCGGACGCCGTTGCGGCTCACCTTCAAAAACGGCTGGCTGCCCAAGTTGAACTGGCCGCCGGTGGCGAACACCGCCTCGGAGTCGTCGCTCGTGTACCCGGCATCCACCCCCGGCTCCACGATACCGCGGTCGAAGATCATGGCCGCCGAGGTCTTGTCCATATCGGCACCGGCCCACAGCGCGGCCTTGATGCCCATGCCGGTGTTGTTCTGGTTGTAATTCGTGCTCGTCACGCAGGCGGGGACGATGGGGTTGCGAGCCCGCACCATGTCGGCATTGGCGGGATAGCCGCCCGTGGCGAGCACCACGCCCTTGCTCGCGTTCACGCGCACGTAGCCGTCGGGGGTGTTGAAGACGGCGCCCTCCACGCGACCCCCGTCCTGACGGATCAGCTTGGCGAGATCGTAGCCGTAGCTCACCTCGTGGCCCATGCCGCTGAGGATCTCGGTCATGGCCTCCACATGGACGATGCGCTCGCCCTCACCGTCGAGGAAGGCGTGGCACTCCGGGGGGATGTAGTAGATGGTGCCGCCCGCATCGCCCTCGCCGCCGTTCTCCACATCGACGGTCACCTGGCAGGCGCCGAGCTTGTCCTCGTAAAACGCCTGGAGCCACTCCACCGTGGGGCCGCTCTCCTCGACCCACGTCTTGGCCACGGAGGCGTCGTTCTTGAAGGAGGCGTAGCGGTTGAGCTCGTTCAGGATACGGCCCTTGTCGATGGTCTGCCCCGTGAGCTCGGAGGTAAAGCGGGAATTCACCGCGCCCACGTCGAAGTGCGATGCCGCCGGCTCGGTGCCCTTCTCGGCCACGATGAAGTCAACGCCCAAATCGGCCGCCGTGGCCGCCGCCATGATGCCGGACATGCCCGCGCCCACGATAAGCACCTCGCAGTCGCGCGTGGCGGCAATCTGGTCATCGGAGATTTCGGGAGCGGACCCCAGCCAGTCGTTGGCTGAGGCGGCCTCAGAGGCGCCGCCCGGCCCCTTGGTCTCGGCCATGGCATCGCCCTGCGCCTTGGGAGCGCAGCCGGCCAGGCCCAACGCGGCGAAAGCCCCCGCGGCGGTGGCCCCGGTCAAAAACCCGCGGCGCGAGATACCCGATGTGCTGTTCGTCATAGTTGCCCTCCTTGCAACTTGCGGCGCCCCGAGCGCCGGCTTTCCTGACATCTTTCTGAATGCCTGCGACCGTCTGCCGGTTGCCCCGGCCCGCGATGCCCTCGGCCCGGCTGGCAAGGGCCAGTCTGACGGCGCCCCGCCCCGCCGTCGCCCCCCGCCATGGGGCATTCTGGCCGTAAAAGCCCTACCCCACCGTGGGGCATTCTGGGCTTTCTCGGGCCTTTCTCGTCGAGAGGGACGATAGAATAGCTCGTCGAAAGAGAGGACACCCCATGGCCCACCCTGCTGCACCCGCCCCTGCGGCCCCCCGTTCCAGCGCGTCCTCGCGCTTGGCGGCCCTGCGCTGCCTGGGCGCCCTTATCCTGCTCGAGGCGTCGGGCTCCATCATCAATGCGACTATTTACGCGAGCATGGCCGACTTCTTCGCCATCGGCCGCGAGATCGCCACCCTCGCCAACGCCGGCGCCTTCGTCCTTTTGGCCGTCGTCGCCCTGCGGCGCCCCGCCCTCCTCAATGCCCGAGCGCTCACCGCGGGCACCTCCATCGCCATCATCGCGGGCGTCATTTGCCTGGGCATCGGCGTCGTCGCGAAAAGCAGCCTGCTCACCCTCGCCGGCCTTTTGTGCCGGGCGGCAGCCTCGACATGGCTCACGGGCCTGTTCACCATCGCCCTCAGCACGCTCCCGACGAGCCGCAGCGTCCTGCTGGTCGCCGGCGGAGGCGCCGTCCTCTCGAGCGCCGGCTGCGCCCTCATCCCCACCGGCTGGTCCACAGGGGCCGCCTGCGCGATCCTGGCGCTGTGCATACTCGCCTCCCTCGCCCTCGTCTGGAGACTCGCGGAACCGTCCCTCGCCAGCATCCGGCAAAGCGGGGCATCGGCCCTGCGGGATCTCAAGGGCTTCGCCCCCTTTGCGCCGCTCCTGCTGTGCGTGTTTCTCATCGCCACGGCCTCCGGTTACGCCATCGCCTTCAACCAGCAGAACAACGCCCCCTTGGTCACGCTCGCCAGCGACGTTATCGTGGCGGCCGCCTTCGCCATGGTCGTGATTGACAAATCCCAGAAAAGCGAGGACCGGCTTTTCTCCCTCTCCGTTCTCCTTGTGGTGGCCGGATACCTGGTGGCGCCCTACGAGATCGCCTCCGCCGAGGGCACGACGAACTCCCTTCTGGGGGCGGGGCGCGACTGCTTCTACCTGCTGCTCTGGATCCTGCTCGCCTTCACCGGGCGACGCAACCTGTTCATGCTGCTTCCCATGGTGGGCTTTGTGCGGGCCACGAGCAGTCTCGGCACCGATGCCGGCGCCATAGTCGGCCACGCGACGAACCAACTCACGGCCAGCAGTCCGCAGATGGCGGCCGTGTTCGCTAGTATCATGGTCTTTTGCTTCGTGGCCTTTCTCTGGCTCGGGTTCCGCCACTTTAGCTTCACGGAGGCGGTGAGCGAGGTCAGGCTCGTCACTCCTCCGGAGATCGAGCAGATCGGCAGCCACATCGACGGCGCCTGTCGCCTCCTCGGCAAGCAGCACGGGCTCACCCCGCGCGAAACGGAGATACTCATCCTGCTGGCCCGAGGACGGGACGGCAAATTCATCGCAGAGAAATACGTCCTCTCGTACCAAACGGTCAAGACCCACATCAAGCATTTGTACGCGAAGCTCGGTGTCCACTCCCGCCAGGAGCTCATCAACCTCACCGACCAAACCGTCGCCTCAGCGGCCGTTCGGCACCGAACGGAGTAAAGCTCCTGGCGCGATTTTGCCCGGCGACCAGGACACCCGAGTAACGCGGGTACCACCGAGGCCTCCTCCAAGCCCTCGCCCTCGCCCGCGTCACTGCGCCCCATGCGGCCGTGGGGCGGATCGCCAGCCCCTCCCCACGAGCCGCCCATCGCCGAATCCCCTGAGCACTCGGGAAAATATTGGACAAAAACGCGTCGAGTGAGCTCGACGACCCACATTCGGGCCCTGTTTTTGCCACAATTCCCTATCAAAACAGATCGAAAACCTCTCTACGAGGCCCGCTGCGTCCATAATGGGATCCCGAAGAGCTCACTCGACGCGTTTTTGTCCATAATTTTGCTTTCTACTCACAAGGATGCCCATGATCGCCCCGCACGACGCCCCCGCCCCGCTGCTGTTCCCCGAGCCCTTGCGGGAAGGGACCATCCTCGCGCGGCCGAACCGCTTCATCATGGACGTGGACTTCGGCGACGGCGCTCCCGTGCGCTGCCACTGCCCGGCCGTCTCGCGCATCGGTGACCTCGATCTGACGGGGCGGCCCTGCCTTGTGTCCGACTCCCACAACCCCCGGCGCAAGCTGCCCTTAACCGTGGAGGCCTTCTCGCTGCAGCGACCGGACGACCCGGCCAAGCGTTGGATCGGCATCAACCAGAACGCCTCGAACCGCTATGTAGAGCACTTCCTGCGCGAGAGTGCCTTTAAGACCATCACCGGGCCCGTGCATCAGCTGCGCCGCGAAGTGCCCCTCGGCTCCTCGCGCCTCGACTTCTTCGTGAACGAGAACCAGTACCTGGAAGTGAAGACGCCCCTCGTGCAGATCCAAACCGCCATTCCGCCCTGGGTGCCCACGGTGCCGCCGGCCCCCTTCAACTCCACCGAGCGCGTCCAGCGCCATCTGCGGGAACTGGCTGGCTCCCTTCAGCACAACGAGCGGGCCGTCATCCTGTACTGCCTCTACTACGCCAACGACGGCTTCCGCTACTACCACGGCACCACCTACGAGGAGGTGCTCGCCACGGTGGACGCGGTGCGCGCCGCCGGCGTGGAGCTCTGGCAAGCCGACTTCACCATCACGCCCGAGGCCGTGGCGCTGGCCGGCTACCACCCGCTGGAAGAGTGGTAGCGAGCCGCGCCGAGAAAGCCCGAGCGCTCGGAAACGCAGCCGCATCCCGAAGATACCGCGCGCCTTCCGCACGCCCCCCACGCCACAAGAAAAAGGGCGGTCTCTCGACCGCCCCTGTATCGTTGGATCTGCCCTGGAGTCCGAAGCTCTTCCCGAGCCCTTCTCCCTTACGCCTCTTCCCCCTCGTAGGCCGAATGATCGGGCTCGTAGCCGCGGTTGTCGGGCACGAGGAAGATGAACACGAGCGAGCTCAGCAGCAGGAAGAACGGGTAGAACAGAAACGGCATCACCTGGAAGGCCGTCACCGAGAACCCGAGCTCGGCGCAGGCGGAGATGGCCACGAGCATCTGGGCGCCGTAGGGAATCACGCCCTGGAACACGCAGGAGAAGGTGTCCAGCAGCGAGGCCGTCTTGCGACGGGAGATGTCGTAGGTCTCGGCCATCTCGTGGGCGATGGGGTTCGCCATCACGATGGCCACGGTGTTGTTGGCCGTGGCGATGTCCATGGCGCCCACCAGCAGGCCCATGCCCAGCTGACCGCCCTTGCGGCCCTTGAACACGCGCTTAATGCCGTTGAGCAGGGCCACGAAGCCGCCGTTCTCGCGGATGAGCGCGCAGATGGCGCTCACGAGCACGGCCACCATGGTGGTCTCGAACATGCCGGCGGCGCCGGTGCCCATGTTCCCCAACAGATCGGTCGCGGCCACGGCGCCCTCGGCCACCACGATGATGGAGCCAGATAGAATGCCCAGCAGCAGCACGACGAACACGTTGATGCCCAGGATGCCGCCGACGAGCACGATCAGGTACGGGATGAGCTCCAGCAGGTTGTAGTCGTTCTGCACCGTGCCCGAGATGTCCGAGCCCAGCGACAGCACCAGGATGAGCACCAGCGTCACGATAGCCGCGGGCAGGGCGATCTTGAAGTTCTCGCGGAACTTGTCCTGCATCTTGCAGCCCTGGCCCTGACAGGCGGCGATGGTGGTATCGGAGATGAACGACAGGTTGTCGCCGAACATGGCGCCGCCCATGACCGAGCCCACGCACAACGGCAGGCTGAAGCCGGAGGCGGCCGACACGGCCACGGCGATGGGGGTGATCAGCGTGATGGTGCCCACCGAGGTGCCCATGGAGATGGACACGAAGCAGCTGACCACGAACAGCACAGCTACGGAGAACTCCGCCGGGATCACCGACAGCATGAGGTAGGCCACCGATTCGGCCGAGTCGCGGCCCACGGTGCCCACAAACACGCCGGCGGCCATAAAGATGAGGATCATGGTGACGATGGTCTTGTCGCCGATGCCGCGGCCCATGACGGCCAGCTTGTCGTCGAAGGGCAGCTTCCGATTCTGGAAGCAGGCCACCAGAAGGGCGATGAGGAAGATCACCACGATGGGAATGTTGTAGAAGCCCATGGAGATGCCCATGCCGTACTCGAACAGAATGCCGAGACCCAGATACAGGACGAGGAACACCCCGATCGGCAGCAGCGCCGCCACATTTCCCTTTTTCACGTTGAACTCCGTTTTCTCGTTCCAAAAATAGCAGGGGCATATACTACACCAAAATTCGCTGCCGATGCGTCATCTTCGACGCGCGGCGCTTACTTATAATAGATGGCAAACCATCGCCACGCCAGAACGGAATCCTATGACTGACACCGACGCCACCTACGAGACCCCCGACGAATTCGATACTGCAAATCATGTGACAAAGCACCCGACCCCTGTCACATCCGTCGACCCCTTCGAGCCGGGCTCGCTGGGGTGGCTTCTGCCCTGGGCCGAAACGGGCGAGGGCGACGTGCTATCCCCCGACGAGGCCCTGGAAGTGTTTCTGGAATGGGTGGAGGCCCGGGGCATGGAGCTGTGGCCCCACCAGGAGGACGCGCTCATGGACCTGGCCGTGGGCGATTCGGTCATCCTGGGCACGCCCACCGGCTCGGGCAAGTCCATGGTGGCCCTGGGGCTCTGCTTCATGGCCATCGCCACGGGGCGCACCGCCTACTACACGGCCCCCATCAAGGCGCTCGTGTCCGAGAAGTTCTTCGACATGGTGGATGTGCTCGGCCGCGACAATGTGGGCATGATCACCGGCGACAGCACCATCAACACCGAGGCCCCGGTCATCTGCTGCACGGCGGAGATCCTCGCGAACCAGGCCCTGCGCGAGGGCGCGGCGTCGAAGGTGGCCTGCGTGGTGATGGACGAGTTCCATTTCTACGCCGACCCCGACCGCGGCTGGGCCTGGCAGGTGCCGCTGCTCACGCTGACGAACGCCCAGTTCCTGCTCATGAGCGCCACCCTGGGCGATGTGAGCGACATCGCCGCTATGCTGGAAGAGCGCACGGGGCGGCCCGTGGACCTCGTCACAGACGCGCCGCGCCCCGTGCCCCTGTCCTACGACTACACCTTCGAGACCCTGGAGGCCACGGTGGAGCTGGGCCTGCGGGCCGGCGAGGCGCCCATGTACATCGTACACTTCTCCCAGGACGAGGCGCTGAAGAACGCCCGGTCGCTCGCCAGCTACGGCGTGTCGGACAAGGCCCAGCGCGAGGAGATCAAGCAGGCCATGAAGGGCACGAAGTTCACCACCCCCTTCGGCAAGATCCTCCAGCGCCTGCTGGCCGCCGGCGTGGGCGTGCACCATGCCGGCATGCTGCCGCGCTACCGCCTGCTCGTGGAGCGCTTGGCCCAACAGGGGCTGCTGCCGGTCATCTGCGGCACCGACACACTCGGCGTGGGCATCAACGTGCCCATCCACACCGTGGTGCTCACCCAGCTCACGAAGTTCGACGGGCAGAAGATGCGTCGGCTGCGCTCCCGCGAGTTCCACCAGATCGTGGGCCGGGCGGGCCGGGCCGGGTTCGACACCGAGGGCATGGTGGCAGCCCTCGCCCCCGAGCACGAGATCGAGAACCACAAGGCGATGCTCAAGGCCGGCGACGACCCGAAGAAGCAGCGCCGCGTGAAGAAGAAGCAGCCGCCCGAGGGCTTTGTCAGCTGGAACAAGCAGACCTTCGAGCACCTCATCGAGAAGCCGCCCGAGAAGC
>CANSES010000013.1 GCA_947645965.1 uncultured Enterorhabdus sp.
GTGCCGACCTGTTGGATATTCCCGAGGTGGCGGCCACCTTCGCCTGCGCCTCCGATGTGCTCGGCCGCGATGTGGCGGCCCTCGTGCGCGACGGCGCGCCCGAGGAGCTGAACGACACCCGCAACGCGCAGATCGCCATCAGCGCCCTGTCCATCGGCACGGGCCGGGCGCTTGCGGCCTGTGGCGTGGTGCCCGACGCGCTGCTCGGCTTCTCCCTCGGCCAGATTTCCGCCCTCGTGCTGGGCGACATGCTGGACGAGGAGGCGGCCTTCGCCCTCATCGCCGAGCGCAGCCGCCTGATGGGCGAGGCGGCCGATGAGAACCCCGGCGTCATGAGCGCCTTTTTGAAGATCACCCTGGCCGAGGCCCAGGAGCTGTGCGCGGCCTGCGCCGAGGGCGAGGTGCTGGTGCCTGCCAACCTGAACGGCGGCGGCCAGATCGTTATCGCCGGCACGCCCACAGCCGTCGCGCGCGCCGAGGAGGCCTGGGTCGCTTCCAAGGGCCGCTTCTCGCGCCTGGCCACCTCCGGCGGCTTCCACAGCCCGCTCATGGCCCCGGCTGCCGAGGCCTTCGCCGCCTACCTGGCCGGTGTGGACTTTCGCGAGTCGGCGGTGCCTGTCATCGGCAACGTGCACGGCGCGCCCCTTCGGGCCGCTACCGTGCGCGAGGAGCTGGTGGCCCACCTCACCTCGCCCGTACAGTTCGAGGCCAGCGTGCAGAAGTTGGCCGCCGCCGGGGCGCAGATGTTCGCCGAGGTGGGTTACGGCGGGGTGCTCGCGAACCTCGT
The DNA here is from genome assembly GCA_947645965.1 of uncultured Enterorhabdus sp. The sequence continues at coordinate 788 of CANSES010000013.1, forward strand.
GAAGCGCATCGACCGCACCATGCCCCGCGCGGCCATCCAGGACCGCGCGAGTTTCGACGCCTTCGTGGCGGAAAACGGAAAGTAGGAGACTATGACTGATACGCAGGATCGCCGCGTCGCGGTGGTCACCGGGTCTACCCGGGGCATCGGGCGCGAGATCGCCCGCGAGCTGGCTCGCGCCGGTATGAACGTGGTGGTGAACAGCTCGTCTGAGAAGAGCCTGCCGGCTGCCCAGGAGCTGGCCGCCGAGATTGCCGCCGACTTCGCCGTGGAAGCGGTGGCCGTGGCCGCCAACGTGGCCGTGGAAGAGGAGGCCAACGCGCTCATCGCCGCCGCCACCGACGCCTTCGGCCGCGTGGACGTGCTCGTGAACAACGCCGGCATCACCCGCGACGGTCTGGCCGCCCGCATGAGCGACGAGGACTTCGACGCCGTCATCGACATCAACTTGAAGGGCAGCTTCCACTGCTGCCGCGCCGCCGCCAAGGTGATGATGAAGCAGCGCTGGGGCCGCATCATCAACATGTCCAGCGTGGTGGGCGTCTACGGCAACGCTGGCCAGGTGAACTACGCCGCCTCGAAGGCCGGTGTCATCGGCATGACCAAGACCCTCGCCAAGGAGCTCGCGCGCCGCAACATCACGGCCAACGCCGTGGCCCCCGGCTTTATCGCCACCGATATGACCGACGCGCTTTCCGACAGCCAGAGGGAGGCCATCGTGGGCCGCATCGGCAGCGGGCGCTTGGGCGAGCCGGCTGACATCGCGCATCTGGTGCGCTTCCTCGCCTCGGACGAGGCGTCCTATATTACCGGTCAGGTTATCTGCGTGGACGGAGGTATGTCCCTATGACGAACGAGAACGCGAGCACCCGCCGTCCCGACGGCACCCACCGCGTCGTCATCACCGGTGTGGGTGCGGTGACCCCGGCCGGTGTGGGCGTGGACGCGCTGTGGAACACGCTGATGGAGCGCGGCTGCTGCATCGGGCCCATCGAGCGTTTCGACACGAGCGACTACGAGGTGCACATCGGCGCCGAGGTGCGCGACTTCGACGGAGTGGAACACGGCCTTACCAAGAAGGAGGCGCGCCGCTTCGAGCGCTTCGTGCAGTACGCCATCGTGGCCGCCGACGAGGCCCTGGCCCAATCCGGCCTTGAGGTGACCGAGGAGAACCGCGACCGCATCGCCGTGGTGTTCGGCACCGGCATCGGCGGCATCGACGAGCTGCAGAAGAGCTTCGCCGCCCTTGAGGAGAAGGGCCCCAAGCGGGTGAACCCCCTGTTCATTCCCACGATGATCGGGAACATCGCCGCGGGCAACCTGGCCATTCGCTACGGTATGCGCGGCGAGTGCCTGAACGTGGTGACCGCCTGCGCTACCGGTGCCCACTGCATCGGCACGGCCCTGCGCGATATTCGCCACGGCTACGTGGATGCGGCCCTGGTGGGTGGCACTGAGGAATCCGTGAGCCCTATCTGCATCGCCGGGTTCACGAACCTGTCGGCCCTCACTCGCGCCGAGGACCCGAAGTGCGCCTCGCTGCCCTTCGACGCCCGACGCGGCGGATTTGTGGCCGGCGAGGGGGCCGGTGCGCTCGTCATCGAATCGCTGGAGCACGCCTTGGCCCGCGGCGCTGCGCCCATCGCCGAGATCACCGGCTTCGGCTCCACCGGCGACGCCTACCACATGACCGCCCCCGACCCGGAGGCCGCGGCCATCACGGCCGCCATGGCCGCGGCGCTCGCCGAGGGGGGCTTTACCCCGGCCGACCTGGGGCATCTGAACGCCCACGGCACCGGCACTCCGGCCAATGACGCCGGCGAGTCCAAGGCCCTCGCTCGTCTCATGGGCAGCGCCGAGGCCGCCGCGGCGGTGCCCGTCACTTCCATCAAGGGCACCACGGGCCACATGCTCGGCGCCGCCGGCGCCGTGGAGGCCATCGTGTGCGCCCTGTCCGTGGCCCGCGACACCGTGCCTCCCACGGCCGGTTTCGCCGAGCCCGCCGAGGATTGCCCGGTGGCCGTGGTGACCGAGGCTGTGACCGACTACCCCCAGAAGGTGGCCCTGTCCACGTCTCTGGGCTTCGGCGGCCACAACGCCGCTTTGGCCTTCTCGCCCTATAAGGGCTAGGGAAAGAGCCCGGAGAGGCGGGATCGTAGGGGCGGGCTAAAGCCCGCCCGCTCGGCCGTAGTTGACGGGCGGCCTAAAGACCCCCCTGCGGGGCGTCCGTGCAGGAAGGTAACGAAGAGAGGAGACTGTCATGGCTGACGAGACCATGTTGGCCCCGCTGCCCTGGGGGCGCGAGGTTATCGAGGGCATTCTGCCCCATCGCGATCCGTTCGTGTGGGTGAGCCGCATCGTGGCCATCGAGCCGGGCGCGTCCATCGAAGGCGAGCTGGACGTGCCTGCCGACCTGGACATCTTCCGCGGCCATTTCCCCGACCACCCGGTGCTGCCCGGCGTCATCATCATGGAGGCCCTGGCCCAAACTGCCTCCATTGCCGTGCTGCAGTCGCCCGAGCTGCGCGGATGCATCGGCTTTCTCACCGGTATCGACGGCGCGAAGTTCCGCCGTCAGGTGGTGCCGGGCGATACGGTCACCCTGAAGGCCACCATCGTGAAGTCGTCGCGCCGCCTGGTGGTGGCCGACGTGGAGGCCTCGGTGGATGGCGAGGTGTGCGCCACCGCCACCCAGAAATACGTGCTCGCGCCGAAGGAGTAGAGAGACCATGGCCAAAGCGGTATCCAAATACATCAGCTTCGACAGCGAGGGCCAGCTTGTTTCGGGTCCCGCCGACGAGCACGCTCCCGAGGCGGTTGCCGAACCCGAGCCGGCATCGCTGAAGGCGGCCGTCGCCTACGCGCTGGACACCATTGTGGAGGCGGCGGGTGCCCTGCCCGAGAACGCCGCCGCGCTCATCGCGTCCCGCGCGGCCCAGGATGTGACCGATCCCGAAGAGGCCACGCTTACCGTGGCTTGCGATGTGCGCTCCACCATCGGCGACGACTTTGCCGTGGCAGCGCCCGCAGTCGCCGATGGCGAGCCAGCGCGCCCGAAGGCCCTGGTCATCGCCTCAGGGAAGAACGCTCGCGCCTTCGTGGGCCCCATGGAGCAGGCGGGCCTCGACGTGGTGTTCGCCACGGTGGACAACCGCTCGCTCGACGGCTTTGCCCGCCGCCAGCTGCCCACGTACAACCTGGGCTCCACCACCGCCGAGGTGAGCGCCGACGCGCTTGCTGGCAACATCTACACGGTGCTGTCGGCGGCGAAGGCCTGCGAGGCCTCGCTTATCTTCCTGGACGCCGCCGATGCGCCCCTGGCTCGCGACGAGTACTTCCTGCGCCACGCCCGCAAGCGCGGCCTGCGCGTGTTCGCCCCGGCCGCCGAGGGCACCCTGCTCATGGGCTGGATGGAGCTTTTGCCCTCGCGCGATGCCGCCGGTCCTCTAGCCGCCGAGCCGTCGCAGGCCCCCTGGGAGACGGCCTTCTCCATCGATCTGGACGACGACGAGGGTCCCACCCACTGGCGCCGCTGCCACAAGTGCAAGCTGTTCTTCGACAAGCAGGAGATCATCGAGGAGGGCTACGCCTGCCCCGCTTGCGGCACCCTGCAGCGTCTGCGCTCCGACGAGCGTTTGGCCATCACCGTGGATGCGGGCTCCTTCGAGGAGTGGAACGTCCAGATGCCCGATTCCAACCCGCTGGATTTCCCCGGTTACCCGGAGAAGCTTGCCGACCAGCGCGACCGCAGCGGCCTGGAAGAGGCCGTGCGCACGGGCCGTGCTGCCATCGCCGGTCTGCCGGTGGCCATTGGCATCATGGAGTCCGGCTTCTTCATGGGCTCCATGGGGCACGTGGTGGGCGAGAAGGTGGCCGCGCTCATCGACCGCGCCGTGGCCGAGTCGCTGCCCGTGGTGGTGTTCTGCGCGTCCGGCGGCGCCCGCATGCAGGAGGGTCTCACCTCGCTCATGCAGATGGCGAAGGTGTCCTGCGCGGTGGAGCGCCTGAGTGCTGCGCTCCTGCCCTTCATCACCGTGCTGACTGATCCTACCACCGGCGGCGTGACCGCGTCCTTTGCCATGCAGGGCGACATCATCTTGGCCGAGCCCCGCGCGCTCATCGGCTTCGCCGGCCAGCGCGTTATCCGCGACACCATCAAGCAGGAGCTGCCCGAGGGCTTCCAGACCGCCGAGTTCGCCCTGGAACACGGCCTGATCGACGCCATCGTGGAGCGCGGCCAGCTGCGAAGCGTGCTGGCCCAGCTGCTGGCCATCCACGCCCCGGCCGACCCCTCGCGCATCGTCACCTACCACAGCGTGATGGACGCCCTGGAAGTGGGCGCGAACGCCTACGGCTCGGTGTCGGTGGCGCCCGAGGCCCGCATCGTGGGCGAGCGCATCCGCGCCGAGGAAGCCGCCGCCGGCTTCTTGCGGAAGGTGCCCGTGGTCGGCGATTTCTTCGGCCGTCCCGAAGCGAGCGAGGAAGAGGTTGCGGCCGCGGCCCGGCGCGAGCTGGATCGCCATGCGCGCCGCGAGGCCCGCAAGTCGGGGGTGAGCGGGGAGGCCGCCGCCGGCAGCGCCTGGGAGAGCGTGCAGATCGCCCGCAATGTGCACCGCCCCACGGCGCGCCGCTACATTGACGGCATCGTGGAGGGCTTCATTGAGCTGCACGGCGATCGCGCCTTCGCCGACGACGGCGCTATTCTGGCCGGCGTGGGCTGGATTTCCGGTCACCCGGTCACGGTGATCGCCCAGGAGAAGGGCGTGAACCTGGCCGATCGCGTGGCTCGCAACTTCGGCTGCCCGCAGCCGGAGGGCTACCGCAAGTCGCTGCGTCTGATGGCCGAGGCCCAGAAGTTCGGCCGGCCCATCCTGTGTTTGGTGGACACCCAGGGCGCCTTCTGTGGCACCGAGGCCGAGGAGCGCGGCCAGGGCAATGCCATCGCCGACAACCTGGTGTTCATGGCCGGGCTTACCGTGCCCGTGGTCAGCGTGCTTCTGGGCGAGGGCGGTTCCGGTGGCGCGTTGGCCTTGGCCGTGGCGAACCGCGTGGCCATGCAGGAGCACGCCGTGTACTCGGTGCTGTCGCCAGAGGGGTTCGCCTCCATTCTGTGGAAGGACCGCAGCCGGGCGCCGGAGGCCGCCGAGGTCATGCAGATGAACGCCGACGCGGTACTGGCCGGCGGCATCATCGACGCGGTGATCTCCGAGGGGGTGGGTCCGGCCCACGAGAACCCCGAGGTCGCCGTGGAAGCCGTGCGCGACTACGTGAAGGAGTCGTTCAAGGAGCTGGCCGACCTGACCCCGGAGGAGTTGGTGCGCCAGCGCCAAGAGCGCTTCGCCCGGTTCTAGGGAGCGCTCGTCCTCTGGCGAGATAACTTTCCCGCAACGCTTGTGGGGGCCGCTCTTGGGGGCGGCTCCCTTGTTTTATGCTGGGCTCACTATGAGTTCGTTGATGGGAGCCAATATGCACCGAGGACCTCAGAAGGTGATGTGGATCGCGGGCGGTGCCGGGCGCGCGGCCCGGGCCATCGAGCGGCAGATCGACCGCGAGCGCTTCGTGGTCATCACCACCGATACCGAGTTGGACGTGACCGATCGCGAGGCCGTGCAGCAGTACGCTTCCATCAACCGACCCGACATCGTGGTGAACTGCGCTGCCATGGCCGACGAGGCCACCTGCGCTGCCCACCCCGTGGAGGCCTACCGGGTGAACACTCTCGGCGCGCGCAACCTGGCCGCGGCATCGTGGGCGGTGGGGGCGATGATGGTGCAGCTGTCCACCGACGATGTGTTCGCGGACGGCGACGGCGCCCGCAACGAGTTCGACGAGCTGCCGTCGCGGGACAATCCCTGCGCGAAGTCGAAGATGGCCGGAGAGCAGTTCGCGTGCACGTTGAACCCGCGGCACGTGATCGTGCGGTCGAACTGGGTGTACGGGGCCGAGCCGGGCTCGTGGCTGGCCGATCTTGTCATGGCCGCGCGCACGGGCACCCCCTTTCCCGTGGCAGAGAACTGGTGCTCGTCGCCCACGTCGGCGACCACCCTGGCCGCTTGCGTGATCGCGCTTGTCGAGAGTGGGGAATACGGCGTGTTCCACGGTGCCGACCAGGGTGTGGTGAGCCGTGCCGATTTCGCCCGCGAAGTGCTGCGCCTCGCGGGCCTGCCCGCCGATTGCCTGCGTCCCACCAACGACCCCGCCGACCAGCGCACCGTGCACCTGGACAACCTCATGCTCGCCCTCACCGGTGTCTACCAGATGCCTCCCTGGCAGGAAGACCTGCGAGCCTACCTGGGCTCCCAGGGGCTGCTGGCCTCGGCGTAGGGGGCGCTGCGCTCTTCGTAGGGGCGGCCTTCTGGCCGCCCGCATTGGCGGGTGGCGCTTCGGCGGCTGCGGGCGGACTAAAGTCCGCCCCTACGGGGGTGTTTCCTCTTGTCAGTCTTCTGGCTCGAAACAACACGGGGGCGTCCCTCTCGGAACGCCCCCGTGTTTGCGATGGGGTATGCAGTTGTCCGACTTACAGCATCGTGGCGCGCAGCTCATCAGCGCTCATCGGCGACAGCAGGGCCGGGGCGATGTCGAAGATGGTGCGGCAGCCCGTCTCGCCGGCCGCGGCCATGCGAGCGCAGGCGCGGGCGCAGGCCACCAACACGGAACCGGTGAACTCGGGGTTGGAGTCCAGCCTCAGCGCATATTCGATCACGTGGGTGTTCTCGCCGTTGGCGCCCGTCGTGCCAGTGCGGATGACCGAGCCGCCGTGGGGGATGCCGGCGTGGTCGCGATCCAGCTCCTCCTGGGTGATGAAGGTGACCGTGGTGTCGTAGTCGGCGAAGTAGTTCGGCATGGTCACGATGGCCTCTTCGATGGCGGCAGTGTCGGCCCCTTCCTCGACCACGACGAAGCACTCGCGGGTGTGCTTGTCGCGGGTGGCCAGCGCGGGATTCGCGCCGGAGCGCACGGCCTCCAGGGCGGCGGGCACGGGCACGGTGTACTGGCGGGCATCCACCACACCGGGGATGCGGCGGATGGCATCGGAATGGCCCTGCGACACGCCGCGGCCCCAGAAGGTGTAGTCAGCGCCGTTGGGCATGATGGCGTTGGCGTAGACGCGGCTCACCGAGAACATGCCCGGATCCCAGCCCACGGAGATGACGGCCACATGCCCCGCCTCGCGGGCGGCGGCGTCCACGGCGGCGAAGTGCTTCGGGATGTTGGCGTGGGTGTCGAAGGAGTCCACCACGTTGTAGAGCGCGGCGGCCGCGGGGGTCTGCTCGGGCAGGTCGGTGGCCGAGCCGCCGGCCAACACGAGCACGTCGATGTCGTCGGTATGGGCGGCCAACTCGTCGGCGGGCCACACGGCCACGTCGGCGCCGTAGGGCTGCACGGTGGCGGGATCGCGGCGGGTGAACACGCCGACCAGGGTCATGTCGTCGTTGGCGGCGCAGGCCAGCTCAACGCCACGGCCGAGGTTGCCGTAGCCGAGGATGCCGATGCGAATGGGATTCAAGGTTGCCTCCTTGTGTGTCGCGGTTGGGGTATGGTCCTATTATTACTCATGGGGGCGCGCCGCGCGGGCCGCCCGTGGCGCGCGTTACAAGGTTTTAACGGAGCCGTCCCCAAAGGCACGGTGGCGCCTTGGGTGCCCCCAGCGCGCTCAGCGGTGTTCGCGGCTGCCGTTGGCGATGCTCCCGGCGTCCTTGAAGTTCCTGATAAGCTTGGCGCTCGTGAAGCCCCCGCGCTGCCGTTCCCCATCGCGCGCAGCCCCTCGCGACGCGGCGCGCCGCCGTCGACCGCTGGGGCGCCCTCGGTTTCCGGGCGCGTGGGGATGCGCAAGGTGAACACGGTGACGCCGCGCTCGCTGGCGGCTTCGATCTCGCCCTGATGGGCCACGACGATCTCCTTGGCGATGGCCAGGCCCAGCCCCGCCCCGCCCGAGCGCGTGGCCCGCGCCCCGTCTTCGCGATAGAACTTCTCGAAGATGGACTGCAGGTGCGCCTCGGATATCTCGCGGCCGCGGTTGGCCACGGTGATGGTGGTGAAGCGGGCGTCCTGGCGGGCGGCCAGGGCGATCACCGAATGGGTGTCGGCGTAGGCCACGGCGTTACGCAGCACGTTGCCCAGGGCGCGGGCCAGCTTGTCGGGATCCACGAAGAACTGGTCGGCGGCACCCACGTCCACTGAGATGCGGATGTGGCGCGCCGAGGCCTCGGGGAAGAACGACTCGGCCACCTGCTGGCAGAACAGGCGCACGCCCACGGTCTCGCGCTCGATGGGAATGGCCGACAGGTTGTAGCGCGTGATCTCGAAGAACTCGTTGATGAGGCTTTCCAGGCGCTCGGCTTTGCTGTAGGCCACGTCGGCGTACTTGCGCAGGGTGTCGCGGGGCAGGTCGGTGGTCTCGCGCAGCAGATCCAGGTAGCCGAGCACCGAGGTGAGCGGCGTGCGGATGTCGTGGGCCAGATAGGCTACCAGCTCGTTCTTGCGTTGCTCGGCCGCCTTCGCCGCCCGTTCATCGGCCAGCGACTGGGAGCGGATCACCGCCAGCTCGTTGCGGGCGATGGACAGATCCTGGGGCAGCTCGATGGGGGCGTCCTTATCGCCGATCACCTTCCCCACGGCCTCTGACAGGGCGTCGAAGTAGCGCAGCGAGCGGTTGAGCGCGCGGAAGACGATGATGAGCCAGCCGGCTACGAACACGATGAGGGCCAAGGGCAGCTTGAACGACTTCACGAACGTGTAGGTGGCGATGTCGCGCACCTCGTAAGTGCCGTTGGTGGAGTGCTCCACCTGCCAGACCGGCTCGCTGGCAGAAAGGCCCACGGCGCGGGCCTGGTCGGCGGGGGGCAGCACCGTCCACTGGCTGTAGGCCTCGGCCTGGGAGGTGGGATAGACCGCGTCCAGGATGTCGTAGAGCTCGGCGTTGTCCATGCCGAGCAGCGCTGCGTTCGTCATGATGGCCACCGGATCGGTTTCGATGCCCAGCGGCACGTCCAGGACCAGGCCGAGCTCTTGGATGCGCGCGCTCACGCGCAGGGCGGCAAAGCCCTGGGCGGTGCTGGCCTCGGAGGGGTCGATGCCGGCGCCGCTCAAGATGGCGTCGTAGGTAATGAAGGGGACGGCGGGCTCGCCGTCCGAGCTCGAGAGGATCGCGTCGGTGGCGGTGTCCGCGTTGGCGTCGCCATCGGTCGCGGCAGTGTCGGTACCGACGTCGCCGTCGGTCGCGGCGCTTCCGTTGGCGTTCGCACCGGGGGCATCTTCGACGCCGTTTGTTTCCACCTTGATGGCGTCGCTGTTGTTGGATTCGACATCGCCTATCTGGGCATCGACGATGGTGTAGAGGGCTGTGTCCTGCAGATAGGCTTCCAGCACGGCGCGGGCCGCCTCGGAGGGCGGCGTGCCCGCGGCCACGGCGGCGGTGTACTCTTCCATGGCTTGGCTGAGGGCGTCCAATTCGGCGGTTGCGGCGCTGATGCTGCCGGTTTCGTTCGAGAAGCCCTCCTTCTCCATGCCCTGCACTTCGCTTGTGAACAGGTCAGTGCCCACCAGGCCGTATTCCGCCAGGGCCGTGTTGAACTGCTCGGTGGAGTTCAACGGCCGCCACACCGAGGTGGAATCGGCCACCTCCTCGGCGATGCGAGGCACGACGAGGGCCTCAAGCACCAGCCCCACGACGAGAAAGGCGGCAGTGAACAGAATGAGATTGCGCGCGAGGCCGCCGAGCACGCGGCGGCGCAGCACCTTGGCCTGGTCGGTCTTAAGCGCCATGGCCGCCGCAGGTGCCCGGGCCGCCGCGCAGCTTGTAGCCCACGCCCCAGGCCGTTTCGATAAAGGTGGTGGAACCGTCGATAGCGGCCAGCTTCTTGCGCAAACGGCGGATGTGCACCATGACGGTGTTGGCCGCGGCATCGTCGAAGCGCTCGTGCCAGGCGCCCTCGAACAGATCGGAGGCCGACACGGGGGAGCCGGGCGACTGGGCCAGCAGGGCTAAGATGGCGAACTCCTTAGGGGTGAGGTGCAGCGGCTCGCCGTGCAGCGTGGCCAGATGGGTGCGCAGGTCCACCTCGATGGCCCCGGCGGCAAGCAGGGTGGACGAGGCAGGGGCGGCTGCCGCGGCCCGACGGCGCAGGCGCGCCTTCACCCGGGCCACCAGCTCGCGGGGGCGGAAGGGCTTGGTGATGTAGTCCTCGGCGCCCAGGGTGAAGCCCACCACCTGGTCGGCTTCCTCGTCTTTCGCCGATAGGAAGATGACGGGGATGTCCATCATCTGCCGCGCCCGCACACACAGCTCGAAGCCGTCGATGCCGGGCATCATGATGTCCACGATGGCCAGATCGAAGGGGCTGCGGGCGAGCATATCGAGGGCGGCCTGCCCGCTGTAGCAGGCCAGGGCGTCCATGCCCTCGGCCACCAGCAGGTTCACCACCAGATCGGCGATGGCCTGTTCGTCGTCAACAACTAGAATGTGCGCTTTCTTCTCCATGGGCTGCATTGTACGCGACTTTGCGCCGCCCGTGGCGGGGCGCGGCAAACTCCACCAGGGGCTTTAAGGAAAAGTTAAGGGGCCTGCCGGAAATGTCAGCATTTGCTATGGGACTCGTAAGTGGCGCCCTCGGTAGGGTAGGGCCACGGGAAAACGACCGTGCGACCGAGGAGGAATCACCATGAACGCCGCCGTCCATTCTTATACCGAAGCCGCGCCCCTGGAAGGGCCGGTGAACCCCTATTCGCGCGACGCCTGGCCTCCGCCGCGTCCGCTGGCCGTGCGCCAGGGCATGCGCGTGGTGCCGCTGGTGGGTGCCATCGGTCTGGCGGTGTTCCTGCTGATCGCCGCATTCCAGTTGGCCTCGCTGTATCTGGGCGGCCCGGGTGATGTGAGTCAGGCCCTGGCGGCTTCGGCCGAGCCGGCGCGGCCCGGTGACGGCTCGGAGGCGGCCAGCACGCCCCGCAGCCAGTGGCGCGCCGGCGAGGTGCCCTACCTTTACCAGATCGACCCTACCTGGTCATCGGCGCCCTATGCCGGGACGGATGTGGCCGAGGCCGGCTGCGGTCCCACGAGCCTGGCCATGGTGTACGTGGCGCTGACGGGCAAGACCGATTACGACCCCGAGGCCATGGCGGCCTTCAGTGAAAGCGGTGGCTACGTGGAAGAGGGGATGACCGCCTGGCGTTTCATGCGCGACGGCGCCAGCCAGCTGGGCCTGGCTTCTCGTGAGTTGTCGCCCGAGGCGGGGCAGGTGCTGGACGCCCTGCGCTCCGGCCAGCCGGTGATCTGCTCGGTGGGTCCGGGCGACTTCACTACCACGGGCCACTTCATCGTGCTGGCCGGGGTGGCCGACGACGGCGGCGTGGTGGTGCACGACCCCAACAGTCCCGCCAACAGCGCGAAGACCTGGGAGGTGGACCGCATTCTCGGCCAGTGCCGCAACCTGTGGGCCTTCCAGCGCGCCTAGGGCGCGGGGGGAGAGCTGCAAAAGGGTGCGCGGGCGGTGTGAAACTGCGCTGCTCATTTGATGGGCGGCGCGCTCAGGTTTGGCTCGGCGAGTAGAATGGCCCCATAACTCATTAAGAGAAAGGAGGCCGCCGTGGATTACGCCACTTCCGCACCCTCGGTGCCGCCCCAACCTGCGCCCGCTGCGGTGCCCCAGCCCCAACCCTTGGCCGCTGCGCCTGTGCTGTGGTGCCAGAACCTCACCAAGACCTACGGGCCGGCCGTGGCCCTCGATCGCTTCACCGTGTCGGTGCCCGCGGGTCGCATCGTGGGACTGCTCGGCCCGAACGGCTCGGGCAAGACCACGCTGCTGAAGATGATCGCCGGCGTGAGTCACCCCACGGCCGGTGAGGTGCGCGTGGCCGGTCTGCCCGTGGGGCCCGAGAGCAAGGCCATCGTGTCCTACCTGCCGGAGCGCCCCTACTTCTCCCGTTCCATGCGGGTGCGCGAGATGCTGGCCTACTTCGCCGACTTCTATCCCGACTTCGACGCCGCTCTGGCCCATGAGATGCTGGGCCGGCTCGGCGTGGACCCGGCGGCGGTTTGCGCGTCGCTTTCCAAGGGCACCGTGGAGAAGGTGCAGCTGACCCTGGTCATGGCGCGCCATGCGGCCCTGTACCTTTTGGACGAGCCCATCGGCGGCGTGGATCCGGCGGCGCGCGACTACATCCTGTCCACGATCATTCGCGCCTATCGGCCCCAGTCCACCATCATCCTTTCCACCCATCTTGTGCGCGACGTGGAAACGGTGCTGGACGACTTCATCCTGCTGCGCTACGGCCAGATGCTGCTGCACGCGCCCGTGGCCTACGTGCGCGAGAAGGGCACCACGCTGGACGCCTTCTTCCGAGAGGAGTTCCGATGCTAGGCAAGTTGATGACCTACGAGTTGCGGGCCCTCTGGAAGCCCGCGATTATCATGCTTGCGATCATGGTCGCGGCGGGCGTGATTGGAGCCGGCTGCCTCGGCGCGACCCAGGCGCTCAGCGAAGTGGCCAGAAGCGGCGACGGCACCCTGGCGGCGCCGATGTCCGCCAACGCTACGGCCGTGCTCTTCATGGGCGCGCTGTTCTGCGGCTTTCTCGTGGGGGCGGCGGTGGCGGCGTTCTACGTGTTTGTCTCCATGCGCTTCTACCGTACCTTGTTCACCGATGAGGGCTACCTGACCCTTACCTTGCCCGTGCGCTCGGGCACGCTGGTCATGGCGAAGTTCTGGGTTGCCTATCTGCTACTTGTTGCGTTTGCCCTCGGGGCGCTGGTGATGTACACCTTGATGGTGCTGGCCGTCAGCGGTGGCGACGTGGATGCCGTTACGGGCATGCTCTCCATCATGGGCGGTTGGGGCGCGTTCGTGGCCGACGGTGATCTCGCCAGTGCGCTGGGCGGTATCGTGAATACTTTGATAACCTGTGCCTATGCTCTGGGGCTGGCGTTTTTCAGCCTCACCGTGGGCGCCTGGTGGGCGCGCCGCCACAAGGTGGCCGTCGCCGTGGGCGTATACCTGGCCGTGGGTTGGGTGATCTCGCTCGTCTTCTCCATCGCCGGCGTGCTGGTCATGGTCGGCGATGTCGTGTCCTGGGATATCGCCCTCATGGCCGTATCAGTGGCGCAGACGCTCACGAACATCGGTGTGGCTGTCGGCGGTGTGGCCCTCTCCGCCCATCTTCTCCGAACGAAGGTCGACCTGAACTAGGGCTGTTGTGCGCCTGTGCGAATCCCGCGCGGGTGCTCGCGCATCCGTTCCATTCCACCCCTCCTGCGGCTCGGTGCGGCCTTGCGCGTGGGACGTCCGGGATTTTTATGCCCCGACCTTAGCTGGCAGCTAATGAAACGCCCGGGCAGAACCGATACCCTCACTTCTTGTCTATCAGGAGAATCATTTCTCAGAGAAGAAGGGAATCATCATGGAGAAGAAGCCGACTTCGGGGATGGCGGTTACCGCGCTGGTGTTGGGAATTATCGCGTTGGTCAGCTCGTTCGTGCCGCTGCTGAACCTGCTGTCGTTCCCGTTCGTGCTGCTGTCCATCATCTTCGGCGCCATCGGGGTGTGGCAGACGGTGAAGGGCACCAAGGGCGGTAAGGGCCTGGCCATCGCCGGTCTGGCCTTGGGCATTCTGGCGCTGGTGGTGACGGTGGTCATGTACGGAAGCGCGGCTAGTGTGGCCGACTCCGGCGCCACGGCGACGATGGACGGCGCGGAAGGAACGAGCGATCCGGCGACTGCCGAGCAGAGCGAGGCCCCTGCGGCCTACGGGGCGACTATCGACGGCTGCCGCGTGACCGAGGACTATGCGGGCGAGCCGGTGGCGGTGGTGACCTATACTTTCACCAATAACAGCGAAGAGGCGGCCAGCTTCATGGTGGCCCTGCATCCCGAGGTGTTCCAGAACGGGGTGGAGTTGAACACGGCCGTTGGCAGCAACTGGGATTCGGAGAAGTATCTGAGCGATGTGAAGCCCGGCTCGTCGGCGACGGTGGAAATCGGGTATCAGCTGGAGGATATGAGCGACATCACGGTGGAAGTGAGCGAGCTGTTCGACTTCAATGACGCGCTGCTGGCTGAGCAGACGTTCTCGCTGGCCTAAGCGGCGCTGTGCGGTACGGTTTGCGGCATCCTGTCTCTTTTCGTGGACGGGATGCCGCTAGAATGCGGGTATGGTAATGGCGCGACGGAGAAGGAAGAGGCGCGTGGAGGAACCGCTGACCGAGGATATGCTGACGGAGCTTCTGGAAGCGCCCGACCCGGCGCAATTCATTGATCGCGCGGAAGTGGGGCGCCGCGACCTCTCGGGCTATTTGAACCAGTTGCTCGAGGAGCGCGGGCTGAGACGCGCGGCCGTGGTGCGCGCAGCGGGTATCAACGAGACGTTCGGCTACCAGATATTCACCGGTGCGCGGAAGGCCTCGCGTGACAACCTGCTGAAGATCGCGTTTGCCTTGGGGTTGCCCCTGCGCGAGGCGAACCGCCTCTTGCAGGCGGGCGGCGCCAACGAGCTGTACTGCAAAAACCGCCGCGACGCCATTATCATCTTCGCGATCTCCCATGGCTATTCCCTGCAGAAGACGGAGGAAGAACTGTACCGGTTCGGTGAGCCGACGATTAGCTAGGCGGTATCGCGGTTGGAATCGGGCCGCGTCCGATGCCGCTTGGCATCGGATAGCGGCCTTCTTTGGTACCATGGACGCCATGGAAGACGATCCCTTGATGACATATCTCAACGCGCTGGCCCTCGACGAATGCTATCGGGTTGAGGCGGTGCTGAAGACGACGCCCCACGAGACGACCGAGGTGGTCTCCTTCGTGGGGGCCAACAACGCCGCGCTCGGTCCCTTTGTGCGCAAGCGCATCAACGGGGATGCGCCCTTGGGAAGCGCGTACCTCCTGCTGTGGGAGGCTTGGCGCGCCGGGCGGCGGTTTCGTCATTTGCCCCGCATCTACGATGTGCACGAGGGCGATGGCGAGCTGATCGTGGTGATGGAGTACGTGGCCGGGCGCACGCTGCGCGACGAGGTGTACGCGCGCGACGGGTCGGTAGCGTTGGCGGCGGAGCTGTTTCCGCTGCTGTGCGATGGCGTGGTTGAGCTGCACGAGGAAGTGGGCGCGCCGCTGATCCATCGTGACTTGAAGCCGAGCAACGTTGTGGTGAACGGATCGGCGCTGACCATCATCGACTTCGGCATCGCCCGCGCCTTCCGCGCCGGGGCATCGCACGATACGACCCATTTCGGTACGCGATCCTATGCGCCGCCCGAGCAGTTCGGCTACGGGCAGACCGATGTGCGCAGTGACGTGTATGCCTTGGGGATGATCCTGTATTACCTGTTGACCGAATGCGATCCCGACCCATCGGTGGTGGCCGGCGGCTTCGCCGAGTCCGAGGTACCCTCCTGTCTGCGCGGGGTGCTGCAGCGGGCCTGCGCCTTCGACCCGGCGGCGCGCTTCTCGTCGGTACGCGAACTGAAGGCGGCGTTTCTCGCGGCGTTGCTTGCCGCGCCGGCGCAGACGGGCGCGCCGGTGTCGCCTCCGCCGGCACTACCGCTGGCCGTCCCTCCAACGGGAGCTCCCAGGCCCGTCGAGTCCTTTGGGGCGGGAGAGGTATGGACGGGACGTTCGATAAGCGCCGTTATCGTGTGCGGCCTGCTTGCAGCGCTGTCGGTTTTCTGCGCTTTCAGCTCCGCTGGCTATCAAGGGATATGGCCCGTGCCGCTAAGGATTCTATATTACTGGCCCTTTGGACTTTTGTTTTTCGGAGGTGTGGCCTGCCTGTGGATGGGCGACTCCCTCTTCGCGAAGCTGTTCGCACGGTTTGGCCTGGCCACGCGCGGGCGCAAGCGCGTCGCGGGATGGGCTCTCATCGTGTTGAGCTCCCTCATCCTTACGGGGGTGAATGGCTTGGCAGAATCGCTCGGTTTTCCCACGTCAAACAGTTAGTTGCCGCCTAGCCTTCCCAGCGGGTTTCCCAGAAGGCGACGGCGCTGGCGGCGGCCACGTTCAGGGAATCGACGCCGTGGGCCATGGGGATGCGCACCGTGTAATCGCAGGTGGCGATTGTGGCGGGGCGCAGGCCGTCGCCTTCGGTGCCCAGGACCAAGGCCAGCTTATCGGCGGCCTTCAGACGCGAATCGGCCACGGAGACGGAGTCGTCCGACAGCGCGAGGGCCGCCGTGGTGAACCCGGCCGCATGCAGCAGGGCCACGCCCTCGGCGGCCCAGTCGCGGTCGGTGCCGATGCGGGCCCAGGGTACCTGGAACACCGCGCCCATGGCCACGCGCGAGGCGCGGCGGAACAGCGGGTCGTGGCAGGAGGGCGTGAGCAGCACCGCGTCGATGCCCAGCGCCGCCGCGCTGCGGAAGATGGCCCCGATGTTCGTGTAGTTCGTGATGTCCTCCAGCACCGCTACGCGATGGGCGCCGGCCAACAGGTTGGCCAGGGCGGGCTCGGGCGCGCGGTGGAAGGCGCAGAGGGGGCCGCGGGTTTCCTGGTAGCCGGTGAGGGCCCGCACCTCTTCAGTGGGAGCCACGATGACGGGCGCCTCGGGTGCCGCCGCGCGAATGCGGTCGAGTAGCGGCGCGGCGGCCCGCTCCCAGCGCGCGTCGGTCAGCACGGCGAAGGGACGGTATCCCGCCGCGAGGGCCCGATCGATCACGTTCACCGATTCCGCCACGAACAGTCCCGCGGACAGGCGGTCGGGAGCGCCGTCAGGGTCGCAGGCCCGGGCGAGGCCCACCAGCTGCTTTGGGTCGCGCAGCTCGCCGTCGGTCATGGTGGCGAAGGGGGCCAGGTGCGCGCGGGCGCGCTCGCCGAGGGCGGCGGGGTAGGTGGGTTCCATGGGGCTCCTACAGCTTCGGGTTCTTGGCGATGGGCGCCGGGACTGGCGCCAGGTACCGACCAGGATACACGATGAAGCCTAGGCTGCCGAGGCGCGACAGCCCCGCCATCAGGGCCACGGGTGCGCCGAAGCAGACGAGTGCCCCCAGGCCCAGGCAAGCCCAGGGCGCCACCGGCGGCACGCCGAGGCTGACCAGCAGGAAGAACAGCAGCCGCAGGCAGAGGGGCGCCATCAGCCAGAAGGCCATGGTGTAACGTGAGACGAAGCCGTAGAAGCGGTTCTGCATGCCCGAGCGGAACAGCGTGGAGAACAGCGAGACGACCCACATGATGCCGATGGCGTCCAAGATGGCGTGGGATGCTTCTCCGATCCAGCCGGCCGTGAAGGTGATGATGCTCGCGGCGATCCACAGCGCCCCCAGCGCCCAGGCCTTCTCGCGGCTGCGCATGAGGGGCAGCGCCCGCAAAAGCGCGATGGCGATGCCGCCGGCGAACCAGATCCAGTTCTCCGCCACCGATGAGACGGCGTAGGGCAGGGCGGCGGCCACCGGCGCGGTGCTCGGCAGCGCCCACAGCACCACGATGGCGATCTTGCAGGCCACGGCGGCCAGCACGAGCCCGTAGGCGTTGCGGCGGCTGATGGGGGTGGGGGTGATGGCGTACAGCAGGAAGCAGGTGTAGAAGTAACCGAGGGGCGCCACCGGTTCCAGGAACAGGGCGCGGGCCACCTCGGGCAGCGTGAGGGTGCGGGCGGTGCCCGTGAGCGACCCGGCGGCCAGGCCCAGCACCGTGAACACGGCGAAGGGCACGAGCAGCACCACGGCCTCGCGGCGCAGGTTCAGCGCCCAGGCGCGACGGGTGCGCACGGTGCGGTAGCGCTGGTAGAGGTACCCGGTGCAGAAGAAGAACACGGGGAACTGGAGGGGGAACAGGCAGTCCTGGGCCCAACGGGCCACGCCCGCGTCGGGGATGGCGCCCACCCCGGCCGCGAAGGTGAGCAGGCTGCCCAATGCGATGAGCAGCGCCGCAGTGGCTTCCAGGTTGCGCACCCAGGTGTCGTGGGGATGGTCGATGCCATGGCCGTGCATTTCCTGAACGGCATCGGTACGCGGGGATATGTTGAGGAAATCAGTCATAGGCCTCTCGGGTCTCACGGTAACATGGGCGGCCTATCCTAGGGTATCCGTGGCGGGAACGTTTGCCCAACCATTACCTTTTCGGGTACACGGCGACGGGATCGCCCGCGACGGCGGAGGACGCGGGGGTTGGGTTGGGCGAGGAAGGGGCCGGGATTGGCGCGGGCGGCGCGGCGACCGTGGGCGTTGCGAGGGTTGCGGGCGCGGCGAGGGCTGGGGGTGTCGTCGGCTGGGTCGCAGACGCTGCGGAGGCTGCGGGCGCCGTCGCCCGCGCCGCAGGTGGAAGAGGCTCGTTACCGTTCACGAGCTGCTCGAATTCCCGACGGCGGCTTACGCAGGCTTTGCGGAAGATGTTCGAGGCGTGGAACTGCACGGTGCGCGGCGCGAGTTGGCAACGCTCAGCGATGTCCTGGTAGCTGCACTGCTGCAAGATGAGCTGGGCGACGGTAGTTTCCCGCGGTGTGAGACCGAGTGCTTCCAGGCGCTGCCGCTGTCGGGTCATTGCGGCGCTTTGGCGGTCTTTCCGCAAGAGGGCGCGCAGCTGCGCCACAGCGAAGCGAAGGGGAGAGGTTTGCTCGTTCATGATAGCTCCTTACCGGGGTGGGAATCTCCGCCCGCATCCCATCCTAGCATTCAGATGGTGCCTGGCCTTCTTCGTGAGTAAACGTTTATCATCTGTTTATATATAGAGTAAGCTTGTAATCATATCTCTTGATGGGCAATAATCCCATCGCGGTCCATTCTTTCGCCACCTGCAGAAGATGTGGGTGCGTCGTTGGGGAACCGTGGACTTTCTCGGTAAGTAAAGGGAGGGTCGTGCGTCCATGGTAGGATTTTGCGTCGCTTCGCGCTGGTTCGCCGCGCGGGCAGAAGCGTTGCCGCGGATGCGCCGCGGCGTTCCCGAGAGTAAGGTGCGAGTTCGGCATGGATATGTTCATTGAGATTCTGAAGGCGTTCTTCATCGGTGTGGTGGAGGGCATTACCGAGTGGCTGCCCATCTCCTCCACGGGCCACATGATCCTCGTGGACGAGTTCGTGCAGCTGTCTGTGTCGCCCGAGTTCCTCGAGCTGTTTTTGGTCGTCATTCAACTGGGTGCCATCATGGCCGTGCTCATCCTGTACTTCCACAAGCTGAACCCCTTCTCGCCGCGCAAGACGGCGCCCGAGAAGCGCGGCACCTGGCGGCTGTGGGGCATGGTGGCCATCGGCTGCATTCCCGCGGCGGCCATCGGCCTTACCCTGGACGACTTTTTCAACGAGTACTTCTACAACGCCTGGACGGTGGCCGTGGCGCTCATCGTGTACGGCGTGGTGTTCATCCTGCTAGAGCGCCGCAATCGTCGGCGCGAGGCAGCTTACCTGGCCTCCCGCCAGCCCCGCGGTGCCCACGAGCGCGCCCTCGAAGTGGGCCCGGGCAGCGATGGTGACGACGCCGAGGCCGCCCTGTTCCGCGTGCGCACGGTGGATGAGATCGACTGGAAGACGGCGCTGAAGATCGGCTGCTTCCAGATGCTCGCCATCATCCCCGGCACCTCCCGTTCCGGCTCCACCATCATCGGCGGCATGCTCTGCGGCTGCTCGCGCACGGCAGCGGCCGAGTTCACGTTCTTCCTGGCTATTCCCGTCATGTTCGGCTGGGGCGTGCTGAAGCTGATCAAGTACATCCTGGCCGTGGGCCTGGCCATGACCGCCACCGAGATCGCCGTGCTGGTGGTGGGCATTCTCACGGCATTCGTGGTGTCGGTCATCTCCATCAAGTTCCTCATGGGCTACATCAAGAAGAACGACTTCACCGCTTTCGGCGTCTACCGCATCATCGTGGGCGTCGTGGTGCTGGCCTACTTCGGCGTGAAGGTGCTGCTGTAGGCGGTCGGCCGCAGAACAAGGCTCTCTCGAGGCACCCTTCATGAGAGGGTGCCTTTTTTGTTATACTTGGCACTTGGTACCAAGCGCTTGGTAGAGGAGGCATGATGGGTGAGACGGCGAGAATCGAACCGCAGCGTATTCGCATTTCGAGTAAGCGGCAGATCACCATTCCCTCGAAGGCCTATAAGGATATGGGTTTCAAGGAGTACGCTTGGATTGAGCAAACTGACGAGGGGCTGCTCATCAAGCCGCTGTCGGTGGACGATGAGGACATCTCGCTCTCGGTTTTGAAGAAGCTGGTGGCCGAGGGCTACGAGGGCGAGGCGCTAGTCGAGCGCTATGCTGCCGTGTGTCCCCCGGTCATTCGCTTCGAAGACGCGAAACGGGATAGTGTTGTTGGCGAGAAGGCTGTGGCGCTTCCGGTTCCCGTGGCCGCAGATCGTGAGGGGGAGCGCGCGCGGGTGTTCGACGCCGTGGCGCAGGAGTGCGCGCGTTTCGCCGCCATCACGAAGGGCTATGCATTCGGCTCGTTCGCCCGGGGGGATTTCACCGAGGAGAGCGATGTGGATGTTCGCCTGGAATACGACAAGGCGGCCCCGTTTACCTTGTTCGAGGTGTCCCAGTTCCAGAAGCATCTTGAGCGAGCGTGCGGGCGCTCGGTGGATGTGATCACGGCCAAGGGCGTCAAGAACCCCAACTTGGCCGCCGCGATCGAGCGGGAGAAGGTGCTGGTCTATGAGCGCTAAGGCCACCGATCTTGCGCGCGTGCAGGAGATGTGCGACCTCATCGTGGAGACCCAGGGGCAGATCGAGCGCCTCGGCATTACCGAGCAGCGTTTCAAGAGCCCGGCCACAGATGCCGATCACCTGTTCTCGGAGGCCATTATGGGCCGTGTGCTTCGCGTCACGGAGGAGGCCGGATCGCTGAGCGACGAGGCGCTGGAACACTACGATTTCGAGCGCCGAGCCATAAAAGGCGTGCGCAACCGCCTGGCCCATGCCTACGGCGACGTGGACGCCGATGTCATCTGGGATGTGGTGCAAGAGGATTTCCCCAAGCTGCTCGAAGGCTGCCACGCCTACTGCGATCACCACGGCCTGGAACTGGAGGTGTCGGATACCTGATTGTCACTGACATTGAATTGAGATGGCACTGCGGGTGGCCAAGTCTGCTTTTCGCTGCGCTTTGAACCGATCGATCCGATATTCCACCTTGAGAATCACCGGGTCGATGCCAGTGCTATACTGGCGGAGGTTTTATGGGAGGGAGAGGGCGGTATGGAACGGGTGAGCGGCGAGACGTTGTTGGCGGTGGCGGGGTACGGGTGCTCGCTCGCACTCAGCGCGCTGTCGTTTTGGAGTCCGTTGTCGCTGGTTCCCTCGGCGGTGTCTCAGGAGGCGCCGAGCTTCTACTTTCTGGTCCACTTCGGCCTGGTGCTGAGCTTTGCCATGGTGGTCATCGGTCATTTCGGCGATGGGGCGCGCGTGCCGCGGGTGCTGTTCGCAGCTACCTTCGTACTGCTGGTCACGGGATTTGCCCTGTCGGCCAACAGTTTGGGCGGTGCTTTCGATCTACCTGTGGCCGTGCTGTCGAGCGGGGCTTTGTGCACGGGGCTGGGGTCGGGTTTCGCGCTCATGTGCTGGATGCTCGTGTTCGAACGCTTCGCTCTCCGGCGTGCCTGGATGGTCATGGTGACGGGCTCGGTGTTTGCTGCCGTGCCCACCCTGACGATCTCTTTCTTGCAGACGATCAATCCGCTCTCGTTTTCGTCGCTCGTGCTGATTCTCCTTCTGCTCAGCCTGGTGTTTCTGGTGCTGGCCATGCAGGGAGGCGGGACGGGCTCAGCGGGAAGCGCCGCGCCGCCCGCAGAGGCGCGGGGATCGGCGCCCCCGCTTCGGGAGCCGACCGCTCCCGATGGTGCTCCGTCGGCAGCGCTGCGCCAGGTGGGTTCCCATTTCGGACTGGCCCTGGCTTGCATCGTGGTGCTGGCGTTGTTCCAGCCTCTTCTGGACGCTTCGGGCTTGAACGACGGGCTCTCGTCCTGGGGTAAGACGCTGCTTTCCCAGGGCGGCAACATCGTCGGCGCCCTGGCGATGCTGGCCGTGGGGCGGGCGACCCAGTGGCGCATCGATGTGCCGCGCATCTTCCTCTTCGTGACGCCGGTCTTCGCCACGGTCTGTCTGTTCTTCCCCTTCGTGAGCGAGCGCTACTGGTTCATCTTCTCGTTCGTGAGCATGTTGCTGTTCTCGGTGCTGTCCCTGGGCGTCATGCTGAGCTGCCTGCAATTTGCTTCGAAGAAAACGGCGCCGCTTCTGCTTACCTACGGCGTACTGGGATTCTGCCTCTATGCGCCGGGCCTGATCGGCATGGCGGCGGGCCAGGTGACTCACCAGCTATTCGGCTCGTCGAAGTTGGTGCTGGCTGTGGCTCTGCTTCTGATAGTGGGCGTCTGCGTGGTCCTGGCGCTGCGCATCGGTCAGCGCCTTCTGAATGGAATGAGCGCCGCCCATCCGCGTGACCCTCTGTCGCCGTCGAATGCCAGCGACCGGCGCGCCGCCAACGAAGGGGCTCCCTCGCTCGACGCATCTGCGGGCCTTGAGGCGGCTTGCGCTGCATTGGGGGAGCGCTTCAACCTGACGGCTCGCGAGAGGGAGATCCTCGCGATGCTCGCCCATGGGCGCAACGTGCCCTTCATTGCCGAGGCGCTCGGGCTGTCTTCCCACACGGTGCGCGGCTATGTGAAATCGCTGTACGCGCGCCTCGATGTGCATTCGCGCCAAGAGCTCATCGACCTCGTTGAGCAACGGTTACCTTTGGCCAATTTCAACGAATAACCGCTTGAACAGGCAATTTGCGACCCCCTACTTTGAGGGGTGGGAAGGCTTTCGCTCAAACGCCCCATGGTGGGGCTACCGTCGCCGGGAAGCGCCTCGCTAGCATGGGGCCGTCTCATTCGCTGAAAATCCGTTCAGCGAGATGGTCGTAAGGAGGGAATTTCCATGGAACTGAATCGACGCGACTTTCTCAAGGGTGCCGTGGTGACGGGTGCGCTGGCCGCTGGCGGCGCGTTGGCGGGCTGCGCGCCGGCTGCGAAGGAGGGCAACGCCGCGAACAGCGGCGCAGCGGCGCCGGCCGAGGGTGCCGCTTCCGAGTACCTGACGGCTGCATCGGCCACGCAGAAATGGGCCTTCGAGATTCCGCCCGAGCCCATCACCGACATCGCCGAGACGGTGGAGGCCGACGTGGTCGTGGTCGGTGCCGGCACGGCGGGCCTCGTGACGGCCTACTCGGCGCTCCAGCAGGGGCTGGACGTCGTGGCGGTGACGGCGTCTTCCATCCCCATCTCTCGCGGCGGCTCGAACAACGCCATCTATTCTAAGCAGATGGAGAAGGAGGGCTTTCCGCGCCAGGATCCCTATTTCATCCTGAAGGAGATGGCCGAGAACTCCAACAACGTGGACCAGCGCAAGTGGTACCACTATTACCACAACAGCGAGGAGGCCATGAACTGGATGATCGACATCATGGAGGGCGCGGGCTTCCAGACGGGCATCGAGCGCACCTCGAACATGGTGGAGGACAGCCTGTTCTACCAGGCCCCCGCGGCCCACGGTTGGATCAACACCGAGAACCAGGCGGTAGGCATGACCCAGCCCTTCGTGGTGAACACCCTTTCCGAGAAGATCCAGGCCGAGGGCGGTCGGGTGCTCTTCAAGAACATCGGCCGCCAGCTGGTGCGCGGTGGCGCCCCCAACGGCACCACGGGCCGCGTGACCGGCATCATCTGCGAGCGCGAGGACGGCAGCTTCGCCCAGTACAACGGCGCGAAGGCCGTGGTGCTGGCCACGGGCGACTTCTCTTCCAACCGCGACATGATGGCGAAGTACGCGCCCCAGGCGCTGGATATGGTGGCCGATGAGGTATACGACACCGTGGACTACGACAAGGAGTTCGTGTTCGGCGGCCTGTTCCCCGGCGACGGCCAGCGCATGGGGCTGTGGGTCGGCGCGGCGTGGCAGAAGTCCTTCCCCTGCGCGCCCATGGGCGCCACCATCAACGCGGGCACCACGCCGAACGCCTACCAGAACTTCTGGGGCCTTTTGGTGAACCGCGACGGTCAGCGCTTCATGAACGAGTACTGCTCGAACATCTTGGGTGGTCGCGTTCAAACGCTGCAGCCGGGCGGCGAGTCCTTCGCGCTGTGGGATGTGAACTACTCGAATTTGCCCGACTGGTATCCGGGGCAGGGCGGCTACGGCATTCTGGAGAAGCTCACGCCGGAGCAGGTGGTGGAGCTGTGGGAGGATTCCGTGGCCTCGGGCGCCTATATCAAGGGCGACACCCTGGAAGAGGTGCTCGAGCAGGTGGGTCTGCCGGTGGAAGAGACCATGGCCACCATCGAGCGCTACAACGAACTGTGCGAGGCCAAGGAGGACACCGACTTCTTCAAGCGTCCCGAGAATCTGTTCCCCATCAAGACGCCGCCCTTCTATGCGAACAAAGCGGCCGGCACGCCGGGCTTGCTGACCATTCTGGGCGGCCTGCGCACCGACGATAACATGCGGGTGTGCGACGCGGACGACCATCCCATCGAGGGCCTGTACAACGTGGGCACCATGGTGGGCGACTTCTACTCCGGTTTCTACACCTTCCAGGTTGAGGGCGTGAACTATGGCGCGTGCTGTCTCACCTTCGGATACCTGACGGGCAAGTTCATCGCTGAGAACGAGTAGTTTTCGCTGGGGACAGGTGCCCGGCAGCACATAATCAGGGCCTTCTTGCCGTGTGGCAGGGAGGTCCTTTTTCGTGGGAAGGTAACCGTTCGGCAACTGAACAGTGTCATGGATGTTGCCTGATCAACCGATTGTTTTCAGGTGGGGTGACGGGGATGTGCCAGGGCATTGGCACCTCTAGTATGGTTACCGTACAGAGGAGATGCCTCGTGGAGGCGCGACCGCAGGGAGGGGCGGCGGCGCCGAACGTGAGAGCCAGCGGGGCATTGCAGGCGCTTGAGGATAGGAGTTATCCCATGGAGAAGTTTTTCGGTATCGTGCGGTCGAACAATTTGGTGCAGGCGGTGCTGTGCATCGCGTTCGGCCTGTTTCTGATGATCTACCCGTCCATCACCATTCAAGGCATCATCATGTTGTTCGGCGTGGCCCTGGCGCTCATGGGGCTGGCGGGCCTCGCGTCGTACTTCCGTCAGCGCGGCGTGCGCTACCGTGACACGGGCACGCTGATGACGGCGGTATTCTATCTGATCATCGCGCTCATCGCGTTTGTGTTCCCGAAAGTGATCGCCGGGTTCTTCTCGGTGGTGCTCGGCGTGGTGCTCATTCTGCTCGCCATCGTGAACGTGGTGCGGGCCGTGGGGCTGCGCTCCTTTGGCAGCAGCATCTGGATCGCCGTGCTGGCGGCAGCGGTGGTGGTGGGCGTGGGCGGTGTGCTCATCGTGGTGAACCCCTGGGGCGCTTCCATGACCTTCGTGCTGGTGCTGGGCGCGGCCTTCATCGCCAACGGCGCGGTGGACCTGTTCATCGAGTGGTACACCCGCGATTCGGAGAAGAAGGCCGATCTGGCGATGCGCCCGCGCTAGGGTGTGCCCGCGCCTGGGCGGCGCGCGCCGGCGTCCTCGCCCCTTCCGCATCCCGCTGACGCGCATTCGGTTTTGCCGATGGCGGCCTGTCGAGGGCTTCTATAACCTAATTACTCCATGACCCCTGCTCGCGCGGGGGTCTTTGCTATCATGGACGCCACGCGAGGG
>CANSES010000014.1 GCA_947645965.1 uncultured Enterorhabdus sp.
AAGGGCGGCGAGGGCGGCCTGGCCCTGGCCGACGAGGTGGTGGCCCTCTGCGAGAACGGGGATGAGGCCGGCCGCTCGGCCGAGACCTTCGCGTTCTCCTATGAGGACGACCTGTCCATCGCCGAGAAGATCGAGGCCATCGCCAAGCGCGTCTACCGGGCCGACGGCGTGGTGTTCGAGCCCGCAGCTCAGAAAGAGATCGCGCAGTTGGAGGCTCTGGGCTTCGGTAACATGCCCGTGTGCATGGCCAAGACCCAGTACTCGTTCAGCGACGATGCCACGAAGCTCGGCGCCCCCCGCGACTTCACCGTCACGGTGCGCCAGGTGAAGGTGTCCGCCGGCGCCGGCTTCATCGTGGCCCTCACCGGTTCCATCATGACCATGCCCGGCCTGGGCAAGGCTCCGGCCGCCCACAAGATCGACGTGCTGGAGGACGGCACCATCACGGGCCTGTTCTAAACTGACCGAAACGCCTTGCAATGGAGAAGGCCCGCAGCTTCAAGTTGCGGGCCTTATTTGTTGCTAGAATGACGGGCGCTGACCGTGCGCGACCGCTCAAAGGGAGGAACGAATATGATCGACACTGAGTTCATCGAGGCGCTGGCGTCGAAGGCGCCGACGCCGGGCGGGGGCGGGGCGAGCGCCTACGCGGGGGCGCTGGCGAGCGCTCTGGCCTCCATGGTGGGCAACCTGACCGTGGGGAAGAAGAAGTACGCGGCGGTGGAAGAGCCCATGCAGGCCGAGCTGCTGGCTTTGGAGGCCACGCGCCTGCGCCTGCTGGAGCTGATCGACGGCGACGCGGCGGCCTTCGCGCCGCTGGCGGCGGCCTATGGCATGGCCCGCGATACCGATGAGGCCGCAGAGGCCCAACGGCAGGCCCTGCAGGCGGCCCTCGTGGGCGCCTGCGAGGTGCCCCTTCAGATTATGGAGCAGTGCGTGCAGGTGATCGAGTCCTGCGTGTTCATGGCCAAGCACGGCTCGGTGCTGGCGGTGTCCGATGCCGGGGCGGCTGTGGTATTGGCGAAGGCGGCGCTCTTGGCGGCCAGCCTGAACGTGCGCATCAACATCGGCTCCATGGCCGACGAGGCCCGTGCGACCGCCTACCGAGATCGGATGGAGGACCTCATCGCCGCGGGCAGCGCCCTGGCCGACGACGTGTACGCCGATGTGGTGGAAAGGCTCGGATAATGGCGAAGCTGCTGACCGGTAAAGAGGTGTCGTCGGCCCTTTGGGAGAACCTGATGCCGCGCATCGACCGTCTGCGGGCGGCGGGGGTGGCGCCGACGCTGGCCATCGTGCGCGTGGGGGAGCGTCCCGACGATCTGTCCTACGAGCGCACCGCCACCAAGCGCGCCGATACCCTCGGCATCGCCGTGCGCCGCTTCGAGCTACCGGCCGACGCTACCCAGGCCCAACTGGAAGAGGTCATCGATTGCGTGAACGCCGACGGGGCCATCCACGGCTGCCTGCTGTTCCGCCCCCTGCCCGCTTCCATGGACGAGCGGGCCGTCTGCGACCGGTTGGCGCCGGAGAAGGACATCGACGGCATCGGCTCGGCATCGCTGGCCGGCGTGTTCGCCGACACGGGGGAGGGCTTCCCGCCCGCCACGGCCCAGGCCTGCCTGGAAACCCTGGACTTCTACGGCATTCCCGTGGAGGGGCGGCGGGTGGTGGTGCTCGGCCGCAGCTTGGTGATCGGGCGTCCGGTGTCCATGATGCTGCTGGCCCGCCACGCCACGGTGACCCTGGCCCATTCTCGCACCGAGGACGCGGCGGCCCACACCCGCGAGGCCGACATCGTGGTGTGCGCCACGGGCCGCGCCCGGGCCTTCGGCCCGGAGTTCTTCGCGCCCGGCCAGACGGTGCTTGATGTGGGCATCAACTTCGACGCCGACGGCAACCTCTGCGGGGACGTGGACTTCGATGCCGTGGAACCGCTGCTCGGCCCCGCGGGCGCCATCACCCCGGTGCCCCGGGGTCTCGGCGGTGTCACCACCAGCGTCACCATGGCCCACGTCGTGCGGGCGGCGGAGGCGTCCTTGCGTCCGCGCGGCTAACCGTTTGTCGATTTGCGGGGCAATGGCGCACGCAGGGGCTTCTTCTCGTGAAATGATGTGTCCTTCACAGATATTCGCGAGAAGGAGAGCGCCATGCCCATCTTCAGCCCCACCGAGATCACCGACAATTATATGAAGGCATCCGTGGGGAAGGCGGAATCCCCCGCGTGGCGCCTCTTTATCTTGGCCGTGGCCGCGGGCCTGCTCATCGGTCTGGGCGGCGTCACCTCGTCCACGGCGGCCCACGGCCTCGATAACGCCGGCATGGTGCGCCTGGTGTCGGGCCTCATCTTCCCCGTGGGTCTCATGATGGTCATTCTCATGGGCACCGAGCTGTTCACGGGCAACGCCCTCATGATCACGGCGGCCCTGGACGGCCGCATCACCTGGGCGCGGCTCGCGCGTAACTGGGCCATTGTGTTCGTCGGCAACCTCGTGGGCGCTGTGGCCCTGGCCGCCTGTATGGCGTTCTTCGGTCAGCTGAACATCGGCGGGGGCGATTTAGCCGTGTACACCGCCATGGTGGGCGCGGCGAAGAACAACATGCCCTGGATGAACGCTTTCATGCTGGGCGTGTTCTGCAACCTCATGGTGTGCATCGCTGTGTACCAGGCCAACACGGCCCAGGACACGGCGGGGCGCATCCTCGGCATCTTCTTCCCCATCATGGGCTTTGTGCTGGCCGGTTTCGAGCACTGCGTGGCCGACATGTACTACGTGCCCGCGGGCATCTTCGCCTACCTGAACCCGGCCTATACAGGCATGATCGACGCGGCGGGCGTGAATACGGCCGTGCTCACCTTCGGGCAGTTCATCACGGCGAACCTCATTCCCGTCACCCTGGGCAACATCGTGGGCGGCGTGTTGGTGGGCCTCACTATGTACGCGTGCCACCGCACCAAGGCGAAGAAGGACTAAGGGTCGCGAAGGCGGTGGACACTGGAGGCAAAGGGCTCCGGACGCAAGGGACGCCGGAGGTGAAGGCTGCCAGTTCGCTCCGTCGAACGAATTCGTAAGGAATGTGGGTAATCTGGTCAAGTTCGGCCATCCGCGCCAGTCGCCGGCGGCTGCGGCGTATGATAGGGCCATGGCAAACGGACTGACATACCAGCGCACCACATCAACCCCCGAGGCGACCAAGCAGCTGGCCTCCACGCTGGCGCCCTATCTGCATCCGGGCGATGTGGTGGTGCTCGACGGCGATCTGGGGGCGGGGAAGACCCAGTTCGTGCAGGGCGTGGCCGCCGCGCTCGGCGTGCGCACGCCGGTGACCAGTCCCACCTTCAACATTCTGCTGGAGTACGGCGAGGGCCGCATTCCGGTGTACCACTACGATCTGTATCGTTTGGACGATCGCTTCCAGCTGGAGGACATCGATTACTACAGCGCCATCGACGGCGATGGCGACGGGGTGGCCTTCGTGGAATGGGCCGAGAAGTTCCCCGAGGACATGCCCTACGACTATCTGGAGCTGACCGTGACCGTGGAGCCCGAGGGCGCGCGGCGCATCGTGGCCCATTCTTACGGCTCCCGGTCGCGCCAGCTGCTCTGCGTGTGGGCCAACGACTCCAAGTCGCGCCTGGGAAAGTGCCAGCTGTAGGTTCTCTGTTTGCGCGCCAGCCGTTCCGAAGCGACCGAAATCACGTTTGAGCGAGCCTTGTGAGGGCTTCGGCGCCCTTTTTCGGGGCGAAACCTCGCTCAAACGTGCCTGCGGTCGCGCCCACCCTCGCCCAACCGTCATTTCAGTCGTTTTTCGAGCGCCTGGGGCACGCGGGACTTCCTGCGGTAAAATACGCAGGTTCGCTATTGCCGCTTCAGGAAGGCTTCCCGTGGATACTGCGCGCCCCTTTGTTCTCGCTTTCGATACCGCCAACGAGGTTATCGCCCTTGGTCTGGGGAAGCTGTGCCCCGAGACGGCCACGGTGGAGCCGGTGGCCTGCGCGGAAGTGGAGGCGCGGCGGGCGTCGAACACCCAGCTGGTGCCGCGCATCGATGGGCTGTGTGCCGAGGCCGGCGTGGCTCGCGAGGAGATCGGCTGCGTGTGCGTGGGCCGCGGTCCCGGGTCGTTCACCGGCGTGCGCATCGCCCTGGCCTGCGCTAAGGGCATCGCGAGCGCCCTGGAAGTGGGACTCGTGGGCGTCTCGTCGCTGGACGGGGTGGCCTGGGCCGCCTGGGCGGCCGGGGTGCGCGGCATGGGTGCGGTGGTAGCCGATGCCATGCGCAAGGAGGTATATCCCGTGCAGTTCTCGCTGACCGACGGCGGTGCGCTGCGCCTGACGGCCGATCGCGTGGTGAAGGCCGAGGTGGCGGCGACCGAGCTGGCCGAGGGCGGCCCGCTGGATTTCGTGACGGGCGACGGGCTGCGCAAGTACGCTGACTTGTTCGCGGGCGTGGCGCCGCTGCTGCCCGAGGCCCAGTGGACGCCCACGGGCGCGGGACTGCTGCGGGCGCTGCAGGCGGCGTGGCAGGCCGGGGAATGCGATCCGCTGGATGCGGTGCGCCATGATCCGGGGTTGCTGCTGCCCGTGTACACGCGCCTGTCCGATGCCGAGGAGAACGAGCGGGTGTGGCTGGCTCAGGCGGTGGACACGCTGGCGGGCAAGCGCGGGTCGAAGCATGTGACGATGAACGATACGGCCATTGCGAACGCCCGGGCCAACGGCGAGGGCATCGCCTACAAGCCCCTGGACGCGCGCCATGTGGGCGCGGTGGCGGCCCTGGAGGCCCGGGTCATGGGCTCGGATGCGTGGAATGAGGCGCTGGTGGCCGATGAGCTGGGCCGCGCCGATCGCGTGTGGTGGGCGGCCTATGCCGCTGATCCGAAGATGCCCCTGACTGCCGATGCGCCTCTGGTGGGCTATGCCGGCGGCTGGGTGGTCGATGGCGACGTGCAGATTCTGAAGGTGGGGGTGGATCCCGCGTGGCGCCGCCACGGCATCGCCCGCGTGCTGCTGGCTCGCGTGGCCGATGACGCGCGCAATTTGGGCGCCCGTACCTGCTCGCTGGAAGTGCGCGCGGCCAACGCCGGCGCCCAGGCATTGTACGAGGCGCTGGGCTTTACGGCCCTGGGCCAGCGCCCGCGCTACTATTCCGACGGCGAAGACGCCGTGATCATGACCGGCCCCTTGCCCACCATGGCGCTGCCGATGGTGGGCAACGGCGGGACGACGGCAGCTAGCGTTGTCGCGCCTGCGGCCGAGGCGAGCGCGGGCGGGCTGAAGCCCGCCCCTACGGAGGATGGGCTGGGGGCCACCGCCTCGGCAGCTGCCATGCGGCCGCTCATCCTTGCTATCGAGTCGTCTTGCGATGAGACGGCTGCTGCGGTCATCGACGGCGAGGGCGTGCTGCGCTCGGACATAGTGGCCTCGCAGGTGGACTACCATGCGCGCTTCGGCGGCGTGGTGCCCGAGATCGCCAGCCGCAAGCACATCGAGGCCATCTGCGGCGTATGCGATGAGGCGTTGGATGCGGCTGCTGCCTCGCTGGCGGCGAATGGCGAAGGGGCTGCGGGGGCAGCGGCGGTCGCCCCAACTACCCCGTCCGCCGAGAGTGAACAGGACGCGCGACCGCGTCTGCGCTGGCGCGATCTGGATGCCGTGGCGGTGACCTACGCGCCGGGGCTCGTGGGGGCGCTCGTGGTGGGCGTGGCCTTCGCCAAGGGCGCGGCCTGGGGCGCCGATATTCCCTTCATCGTGGTGAACCATCTGGAAGGCCATCTGTACGCCAACAAGATCGGCCTGGACGACTTCGCGCCGCCGGCCGTGGTGTCGCTGGTGTCCGGCGGCAACACCATGCTCGTGTTCATGGCCGATTGGGGCGACTACCGCGTGCTCGGCGCCACCATCGACGACGCGGTGGGGGAGGCTTTCGACAAGGTGGCCAAGGCTCTGGGCCTGGGATATCCCGGCGGCCCAGTGGTGTCGAAGTTCGCGGCAGAGGGCGACCCGGCGGCCATTCCCTTCCCGCGGGCCATGCTGCATTCGGGGGACCTGCGCTTCTCGCTGTCGGGCCTGAAGACCGCCGTGGTCACCTACATCAACGGCGAGCGGGCCGCTGGTCGGGAGCTGAACGTGCCCGACATCTGCGCCAGCTTCACCGCTGCGGTAGTGGACGTTCAGGTGGCGAAGGCCCGCGCCGCCTTGGAAGAGACCGGAGCGCCGACGTTCTGCCTGGGCGGCGGGGTGGCGGCCAATCCTGCGTTGCGGGCCGCCTACGAGCAGATGTGTGCTGAGATGGGCGTGCGTCTGGTGATGCCGCCGCTGTCCGCCTGCGGCGACAACGCGGGCATGATCGCCGAGGTAGCCCTGGATCGCTACCGCGCTGGCAAGTTCGCCCCCCTCGACACCGACGCCCTCGCCCACGGCGACCTGGAAGTGCCCTACTAGCGCTCTGTTGGTACGGAGCGTCTCTGCCGCGGGCGGTCTTTGGGCCGCCTGCGATCTTAATACTCCCTTAATGTCCGCGGGGGAACCTTAAGGGCGTCTTTAGGCTTCTTTTCCTATGCTGGCTGACGTGGGCGAGCGTGGCTCGCTCGGTGAATCGGCGGCCCCTTGGGGGTCTGGTGAAAGGAAGCGTCATGGCTGTGGTGACGACGATTGTGGGCCTTCTGGCCCTGGCCGCCATGGGTTATCTGGCGGTGCTGCTGCTCGGCGGCGGTGAGCGGCGATGAGCGCGGATACGGGGGCCACGCTGCTTTTGGCCCTTGCCTACGGGGGTGTGGTGCTGGCTTGCGCCGTGCCGCTGTCGCGGTACCTGGTGGCCGTGATGGAAGGGCGCCGCCTGGGCATCACGCGCCTGCTGGGTCCGGTGGAGCGCGGGCTGTACCGCCTTATGGGCACGAGGGCGACCGACGCCATGGGATGGAAGCGCTTCCTCACGAGCCTGCTCGTGTTCACGGCGGTGTGCCTGGCGGGGCTCATGGGGCTGCTGATGGCTCAGGGCGCGCTGCCGGCCAATCCCGAGGCCCTGCCCGGGCTGCCGGCGGATACCGCCTTCAACCTGGCGGCCAGCTTCGTGACCAACACCGACTGGCAGCCCGTGGCCGGCGAGACCCATCTCAGCTACTTCTCCCAGGCCGTGGGCTTAACGGTGCAGAACTTCCTGTCGCCGGCGGCGGGCATCGCGGTGGCCTTCGCGCTGATGCGGGGGCTGGCGGCCCGCGGTACGGGGAAGGTGGGGAACTTCTTCGTGGATGTGGTGCGCGCGGTGCTGTACGTGCTGCTGCCCCTGGCGCTGCTGCTGGCCCTGGTGGGCGCCGCCGAGGGCATTCCCCAGACCTTCCAGGGCTACGAGACGGTGCAGCTGCTGGAACCGGTGGCGGTGGACGCCGAGGGCAACGTGGTGGATACCGATGACCCGGCCGCCGTGCAGACGGTGACCGAGGCCGTGGTGCCGCTCGGGCCCCAGGCGTCGCAGGTGGCCATCAAGCAGCTCGGCACCAACGGCGGCGGCTTCAACGGGGCGAACTCCGCTTCAGCCCTGGAGAATCCCACGCCGCTGACCAACTTCCTCCAGTGCGTGGCGATGCCGCTTGTCCCCTTCGCGCTCATTCTGGCCTTCGGGCGCATGGTGGGCGATCGCCGTCAGGGGCGGGCGCTCATGGCGGCGGTGCTGCTGCTCTTGACCGCTGGCATCGTGGCCGTGGTAGCGGCTGAGTCCCAGGCCACGCCCCAGCTGGCGGCCGACGGCTCCGTGTACACCGGCGGCCTCGGCCAGGCTGCCGGCAACATGGAGGGCAAGGAGGTGCGCATCGGCGTGGGGGCCTCGGCCCTGTGGACGGCCTTCACCACGGCCATCGCCAACGGCTCGTCGAACGCCTCCCTGGTGGCCATGACGCCCGTGGGCACCCTCGTGCCGCTCGTGTTCATCGGGCTGGGCGAGGTGGTCGGAGGAGGCGCGGGCACCGGTCTTGCGGGACTGATCGGATTTACCGTGCTCACGGTGTTCATCGCGAGTCTGATGGTGGGCCGCTCGCCCCAGTATCTGGGGAAGAAGATCGGCCCGGCCGAGATGCGCATGGCCACGGTGATGGTGGTGGCGCCGGCGTTGGTGATCCTGGCCGGGGCAGTAGCGCTGACCCTGTCGCCCGTGGGCGCGGCGGCGGTGGGCCAGCACGGCCCCTTCGGCTTCAGCCAGCTGCTGTACGCGGCCACTTCGGCCGGTGGCAACAACGGCAGCGGCCTGGGCGGTCTGGATGCGAACCTGCCGCTGATCAACCTGGTTTTGGGCGGGGAGATGCTGCTGGGGCGCTTGATCCCCGTGGCGGCGGCCCTGGCTCTGGCGGGGCATCTGGCGGCTCGCGAGCCCCAGGCATCCGGTGCGGCGACGCTCTCCACGGCGAGCCCGTTGTTCGTGACCCTCTTGTTGGTGATCATCGTGCTGGTGGGGGCGCTCACCCTGCTGCCGGCGCTGGCCTTGGGTCCGGTGGCCGAGCAGTTCGCCGGCGCGTTCTAGAGGAGGTGGTTGACCATGAAAACGGAAACGAAGCGCGCGGTGCGGGAGGCCTTCGCCAAGCTGGCCCCGGCCCGTCAGGCAGGCAATCCCGTGATGCTGATGGTGTATCTGTCGGCCATGCTGACGACCCTGCTGTTCGCGCTGGCCTTGGGCGGCATCTCCGACGCGCCGGCCGGCTACATCGCGGCGGTGTGCGCGGTGCTGTGGGCGACGGTGCTGTTCGGCAACTTCGCCGAATCGCTGGCCGAGGGCCGCGGCAAGGCCCAGGCCGACGCCCTGCGCTCGGCGAAGCGCGACGTGGAGGCCCGGGTAGTGGACGAGGCGGTGCTGGCAGCCCTGGCGGCTGCGGATGAGGTCGATGATGTCGCGGCCTTCCTGCTTCAGCGCAGCCAGCCGGTGAACTCGGCCGATTTGACCTGCGGCCAGGTGTATGTGGTGTGTGCTGGCGAGGCGGTGCCGGCCGACGGCGAGATCATCCTGGGCGCGGCCAGCGTTGACGAGAGTGCCATCACCGGCGAGTCGGCCCCGGTGGTGCGCGAATCGGGCGGCGACCGCTCGGCCCTGACTGGCGGTACCACGGTGCTGTCGGATTGGCTCGTGGCCCGGGTGTCCGCCGAGCCCGGCCACAGCTTCCTCGACCAGATGATCGCCATGGTGGAGTCGTCCGCGCGCAAGAAGACGCCCAACGAGCGGGCCCTGGAACTGCTGCTCATCGCGCTTACGCTGGTGTTTCTGGCGGTGTCGACGGCCCTGTACGCCTTCAGCTCGTTTGCGGCCGCCCAGGCCGGTGAGGCGAATCCCGTGGGACTCACCTCGCTCGTGGCCCTGTTCGTGTGCCTGGCGCCCACCACTATCGGCGCTTTGCTGTCGGCCATCGGCATCGCCGGCATGAGCCGGTTGAACGCGGCCAACGTGCTGGCCACGAGCGGCCGGGCTGTGGAGGCGGCGGGCGATGTGGACGTGCTGCTGCTGGACAAGACCGGCACCATCACCCTGGGCAATCGCCAGGCCGCGGCCTTCCTGCCCGTGGACGGCGCCAGCGAGCGCGACTTGGCCGACGCCGCCCAGCTGGCGAGCCTGGCCGACGAGACCCCCGAGGGCCGCAGCGTGGTGGTGCTCGCCAAGGAGCGCTTCGGCATCCGCGAGCGCACGCTGACCGGGGCGGGCTTCACGGTGGTGCCCTTCACGGCCGCCACGCGCATGAGCGGCGTGGATTTCGACGGCCACGAGATTCGCAAGGGCGCCGCCGACGCCGTGCGCGCCTACGTGGAAGCGCGCGGGGGCCGCTACAGCGCCGAGGCCGCGGCCCTCGCCGACGAGGTGGCCCGTTCGGGCGGCACGCCGCTTACGGTGGTGCGCGACGGGCGCGTGCTGGGGGTGATTCACCTGAAGGACGTCATCAAGTCGGGTATCCGCGAGAACTTCGCCGATCTGCACGCCATGGGCATCAAGACCGTCATGGTCACCGGCGACAACCCGCTCACGGCCGCGGCCATCGCCGCCGAGGCGGGGCTGGACGATTTCATCGCCGAGGCCACGCCCGAGGCCAAGCTTGAGGCCATCCGTCGCTACCAGGCCGAGGGGCATCTGGTGGCCATGACCGGCGACGGCACCAACGATGCGCCGGCGCTCGCCCAGGCCGACGTGGCCGTGGCCATGAACTCCGGCACCCAGGCGGCCAAGGAGGCGGGCAACATGGTGGACCTGGATTCCTCGCCCACCAAGCTCATCGAGATCGTGCGCATCGGCAAGCAGCTGCTCATGACCCGCGGCAGCCTGACCACGTTTTCCATCGCCAATGACCTGGCGAAGTACTTCGCGGTGATTCCCGCGCTGCTGGTGCCGCTGTATCCGGGCCTGGAGGTGCTGAATATCATGCACCTGGCCAGCCCCGCCTCGGCCATGCTCGCGGCCATCCTGTACAACGCCCTCATCATCGTGGCGCTCATCCCGCTGGCTTTGCGCGGGGTGAAGTACCGCGAGGGCACGCCGGCAAGCCTGCTCGCCCGCAACCTGGTGGTGTACGGCCTGGGCGGCGTGGCGGTGCCCTTCGTGGCCATCAAGGCCCTGGATATGTTGATGGTGGCCGTGGGCGTGGCCTAGGCGCCGGGCGGTTTGCTCGGGAAGGCTCCCGGAGAAGGTTCCCAGAGAAGATGCTCGGAGCAGGCGTTCGGAAGAGGCGTTCGGAAACACTTTCGGAAAGGACGAATCATGAACGGAAAATCGGTGGCTCGGGGTGCGGTGAGCGCGGTGGTGCTGTTCGCGGCGGCCACGGTGTTGTGCGGAGTGCTGTACCCGCTGGCGGTGGCCGGTGTGGCAAGCGTGGCCTTCCCCTGGCAGGCCACGGGATCGATCATCGAGGTGGATGGGGTGAAGTACGGCAGCGCCCTGGTGGGCCAGCCCTTCCACGATGAGGACCATCTGTGGGGGCGTCCCACGGTGGCCGACGCTCGCGCCTTCGCCGACGCCGACGGCACGCCGCTTCTGTGGTACGGCCCCGAGAACCTGAGCCCCGCCAGCGACGAGTTCGGCGCGCGGGTGGCAACGCGCGTGGCGGTAGCGCGGGCGGCTCACCCCGACCAGGGCGACGCTCCGGTGCCGAGCGACCTGGTCACCGTGTCGGGATCGGGTTTCGACCCGCATATCTCGCCGGCGGCCGCCGAGTACCAGGTAGGGCGCATCGCCGCGGCCACAGGGCGCAGCGTCGAGGAGGTGCGCGGCATCATCCGCCAGTGCACCGAGCGGCCCCTGCTGGGAGCCCTGGGCGAGACGCGGGTGAACGTGCTGAAGGTGAATCTCATGCTGGACGGCATTCTGTAGCGTTGCCGCGCGTTTGACGGGACGAGCGAACGGTGCCGACGCTGCGGCTCCGATGGGCGCCGGTCGGCCCCTCGCTGACTTCCCCGATGCTTCCCGGCCATTGCGCAACTGTTGATGGGGCGAAACCATTGGGAGCGGGTGCGGTGATAGGATGAGGGAAACGGTAAGCAATGGAACGGAGGGAGGCTGCGGTGGCGCTGGGGCGCGATAACGGGGATGCGGCCGAGGCACGCCGCGATCCCGATGCCATCCTCGCCCGCATGCGGGAGGAGGCCGACGAGGTGCCCGCGGGCCGCGGCAAGCTGAAGGTGTTCTTCGGCTATGCGGCCGGCGTCGGCAAGACCTACGCCATGCTGACCGAGGCGCACCGCGCCGCCGAGGCCGGGGCCGATGTGGTGGTGGGCTACGTGGAGCCCCACACTCGCGCCGACACCCTGGCCCTGCTCGACGGCTTGGAGGTGCTGCCCTGCGCCATGGTGCAGCATCGCGGCATCGCCCTGCGCGAGTTCGACCTTGACGGCGCGCTGGCCCGTCGGCCCGAGGTGGTCCTGGTAGACGAGCTGGCCCACACCAACGCTCCGGGCTGCCGCCACCGCAAGCGCTATCAGGATGTGGAAGAGCTGCTGCGCGCCGGTATCGACGTGTATACCACGGTGAACGTGCAGCATCTGGAGGGCCTCAACGACAAGATCGCCGCCATCACGGCCGTGGCCGTGTCCGAGCGCATTCCCGACCGTATCTTCGACGCCGCCGATTCCGTGGAACTGGTCGATTTGGAGCCGGCCGACCTCATCGCCCGCCTGGAGGCGGGGAAGGTGTACGCGCCGATGCGGGCCAAGACGGCCCTGGCGCACTTCTTCTCGAAGCCGAATCTGGCCGCCCTGCGCGAGATCGCCCTGCGCCGCGCCGCCGACCGCCTGACCCGGGCGAGCACGGGCACCTCGGTGCCGCGTTCCGACGGAGGGGAAGATGTGCTGGTGCTCGTCACGGCCGATGCGTCAGCACCCCGCGTCATCCGGGCGGCCGTGAACCTGGCCGAGGCGCTGCACGGGAGTTGCACGGCTTTGGCGGTGGAAGACCCCGACGGTCGCGAGGGCGATCCGGACGGTGTGGAGGCCCTGCGCCGCGCCCTGGATGTGGCCGAGGACATGGGGGCCCGCGGCGTTACGCTGTCGGGGGACGACCCGGTGATGCCCTTCGCCCACTACGCCGCCACGGCGGGCATTCGCCAGCTGGTGGTGGGCGCCTGCCCCGGCCGCCGTCGGCTGTGGTGGCGCCGCGCCGTCGCCGATCGGGTGATGCGCGCCGCCCCCGAGGCCACGGTGACGGTGGTGCCGCCCGTGGACGCGCCCTCGGTGCTGCGCCGTTTGCACGCGCGCTCGGGTTTCACGCCCACGGTGGCCGACGGGGCCCGCGCCCTGGCGGCCGTGGCCGCAGCGACGGCCATCAGCGCCGTGTCCTGGGCCGTGAGCCCCGCCACTTCGGTCATCCTCATGGTGTATCTGCTGGTGGCGCTGCTGCTGGCCACGCGGGCCGACGGCTTTCTGTACGCGGTGCTGGTGGCCCTGGGCAGCGTGGTGGCCTACAACTTCTTCTTCACCGCGCCCCGCTTCACCTTCCACGCCTACGGGCTGTCGGCGCCGGTGATCTTCGCGTTTCTGCTCATGGGAACGTTGGCGGCCTCGTCGTTGGCCATCCGCCTGAAGCGCCAGGCGGCCACTGCGGCGCGGCGATCCTACCGCACCGAGGTGCTGCTGGAGAGCAGCCGTAAGCTGCAGGCGGCAACGACGCTGGGGGCCTGCTTGGAAACGGCGGCGGCCCAGGTGGTGAAGATCCTTGACCGACCCGTGGTGATCTACCAGGCCGATGCTGCGGTGCCCGGGGGTCTGCGGCCGCCCCGGGTATTCGACGTGCCGGGCACGGGCGGCGGCGACGGCAGCTGCGCGGCGCTCGTGGCCCCCGGCGAGGCGGCCGTGGCCGCGTGGGTGGCCGCCAACGGCGAGCCGGCCGGGGCCACCACCGACACCCTGCGCGAGACGCGCTGCCTGTATCTGCCCATCCGCACGGCCGAGCGCGTGTTTGGCGTGGCGGGGCTCGTGATGGAGCAGGACAGTGAGGACTTCGGCGCCTTCGAGCGCAACTTGCTGGTGGCCCTGCTGGACGAGTGCGGCCAGGCGGCCCAGACCCTCGCCCTGGCTGCCGAGCGCCGCGACCTGTCGGTGCGGGCCGAGAAGGAGACCCTGCGGTCGAACCTGCTGCGGGCCATCTCCCACGATTTGCGCACGCCGCTCACGAGCATCTCCGGCGATGCCGACATGCTGCTGTCATCGGACGCCGCCCTGGACGCGGCCCAGCGCCGCCGCCTGCTGTCCGATATCTCCGAGGACGCCACCTGGCTCATCGACCTGGTGGAGAACTTGCTGTCGGTCACGCGCTTGGATGACGGGGCCGAGCCGGTGACGATGCAGCCCGAGCTGGTGGCCGACATCTTCGCCGACGCCCTGCGCCACGGAAGCCGCGCGGCCGCCGATCACGAGCTTACGGTGTCGCTGGACGACGAGTTCCTCATGGCCTCCATGGACGGTCGCCTGATCGTGCAGGTAGTGGTGAACCTGGTGAACAACGCCGTGGCCTACACGCCGGCCGGCTCGCACATCGACATCGGCGCCCGTCGCGAGCGCCGGCGCGGCGGCGATTTCGTGGTGATCACCGTGGCCGACGACGGCCCGGGCATTCCCGATGGGGAGAAGGCGCGGGTGTTCGACCTGTTCTACCACGGCGGTTCCGTCGGCGGGGAAGGGGGCGACGCGCGCCGCGGCATGGGGCTAGGGCTGGCCCTGTGCCGCTCCATCCTGCGCGCCCACGGCAACGACATCGTGCTGACCGATGCCCAGCCCCACGGCTGCGTGTTCTCGTTCCGCCTGCCCGCGGCTGCGCTGCCCGAGGAGGCGGCGGGGGCGCAGGCTGAGGCGGGCGGAGTTGAGGCAGCGGGCGCGGGAATGCCCCGCGAGGAGGGAGGCTGCGATGAGCGCTAGCACCGAACCGGTGATTCTGGTGGTGGAGGACGACCCCGCCGTGCGCAACCTGGTGTCCACGGCCCTGGACGTGCACGGCTACGCCCATCGCGAGGCGCCCACGGCCACGGCGGCCCTCATGGAGCTGACCTGCGCCTCCGATATCAGCTTGGTCATTCTCGATCTGGGATTGCCCGACCGCGACGGGGTGGAGGTGATCAGCGCCCTGCGCGGCTGGTCGCGCACGCCGGTGATCGTGCTGTCGGCGCGCCAGGAGGATGCCGACAAGGTGGCGGCTTTAGATGCCGGGGCCGACGACTACCTCACCAAGCCCTTCTCGGTGGAAGAGCTGCTGGCCCGCGTGCGCGTGGCCCTGCGCCGCCTAGCCTACGACGAGCCCGCGCCCGCCG
This sequence comes from uncultured Enterorhabdus sp., assembly GCA_947645965.1. Next base: position 14,755 of record CANSES010000014.1, read on the forward strand.
CCGAGGTCTACCGCAACGGCGGCCTTGCCATCGACTTCGACTCCCACGTGGTCACGCGCGACGGCGAGGAAGTGCACCTCACGCCCATCGAGTACAAGCTGCTGGCCCTGCTGGCCCGCAACACGGGGAAGGTGCTGACCCACAACTACATCCTGAAAGAGGTATGGGGCCAGGCGCTGGCGAGCGACCTGCCCAGCCTCCGCGTCTTCATGGCCACCTTGCGCAAGAAGATCGAGCCCGACCCCGCCGCGCCCTGCTACCTGCAAACCCATGTCGGCATCGGCTACCGCATGCTACGGGTAGAGTAGGGAAGTGGCAGGTTTGCGCCTCTAATCCTTACGGGCGGTTTGCCAATCCCGACGGGCGGGCTTTAGCCCGCCCGCTGACTCATGCGGTAGGTTGCGCCCCAAATGGGATGAGGGTGCCCCCCATTTCCCCGGAGAAGTCTGTCCCACTCTGTCATATCCTTTTGGGGGCAGTTGTGGCATACTGGACACAACGATTGAGCGGAGGTTCGCGGTGTTCGGGGAATTGGTGGCGGCGTACTTGTTTCTTGCCGGCGTGGGGGCCGGCGGAATCGCTGCGGCCTCACTCGCCGATCTAACGGTGGTGCGCGCCTCCTTCGCGGGGCCCGGGCCGTGCGGGTTCGCCGAAGCGCCTCCGGCCCAGCGCCTGGTGACCCTGGTACTCGCAACGTCGGTGCTGGCACTCGGCATCGGCGCGGCCTGCCTGACGCTTGACCTGGGGCGCATCGATCGGCTGCTGACATTGTTCACGTCGCCTTCCCTCACGCTGATGAACGTGGGGGCCTGGGCGCTGGCGGCCCTGCTGGTCGTGGGGCTCTTTTTGGCGTTGATGCGGCTCCTGGACACCCCGGGCCCGCGACGGTCAGTGGTGGCAGCGCTGGAAGTCGTCGCGCTGGTGCTGGCCGTGGTGGTGGCGGTGTATGCGGGCCTGCTGCTGCAGACCCTGGCGGGCGTGCGGCTGTGGTCGCTGGGGTGGGTGCCGGTGCTGTTCGTGCTGTCGGCCGCCAGCTGCGGCTGCGCGCTGATGATAGGCGCGGCGGTATTCGTGGACGACGACCCGACGGCGCGCTCTCTGGTGCGTCGCGCGCTCGTGATCGACGGGGCGGTCGTTCTCGCCGAGATGGCGGTAGCGGCCCTGTTCGTGGGAGCGGTGCTGGCGAGCGACCACCCGGGAATGCAAGTCTCGGCGTCGTCGCTGATCGGCGGCGCCGCGGCGCTGCCCTGGTGGGCCGGGTTCGTGCTGTGCGGCCTCGTGCTGCCCATCACAGCCGAGGTGGTACTGGTCCTGCGCGAGCGGCGCGCTCGGACGGTGCCCCCGGCGCTGCCCGCGATGGCGCTGCTGGCTGTGACAGCCCTCGTGCTCGCGGGCGGCGCGGGCCTGCGCTGGGCCGTGGTGGACGCGGGTGCCCACCGTCCCCTCGAATTGCAGGTGCCGCTGGAAACGGTTGCGTTCGGCGGCCCTTCGTCGCCTTCTTCTTCGTTCCCTTCCCTAGAAAGCGAGGTTGACCCTTCATGGTCGCATTAGGAAAAACCATCCCGGCGGGAGACCTGTTCGAGCTGGATTCGACCAGCTCCATCCCCGTGTGGCTGCAGCTGAAGAACCGGTTCATCTACCTGATCATGTCGGGGTTCTACCTGCCGGGCGATCAGCTGCCCACGGTGCGCGGGCTGGCGGCCCAGGTGGAAGTGAACTACAACACCGTGAGCAAGGTGTACCAGAGCCTGGAAGAGGACGGCTACATCGTTTCCAAGCGACGCCAGGGAGCGTTCGTGGCCGATGTGTCGGACAAGCCCGGGGTGTCGGCGGCCGTGACCGCCGAGATCGTCACGGCCGAGTATTTGCAGCGCTGCTCCGAGCTGGGCATGTCGCTGGAGGATATCGATGCGCAGTTCACCGCCAGCTTGGTTGCGGCGAAGGCCAAGCGCGACAAGGAGCAAGGAGCAGACCATGGCACGCAAGAAGCACGACGGGGACGCGTCGTCGTTTTCCCCGCAAGCGGCACCGCGGACGATTCAGACGAACGTGCGGCTGGAAACGGGGCGTAGCCGCACCTCGCGCAACGGGGCCATCGTGTTCACGCTCGTCGTGTTCGCCGTGGTGGCCGCCGCCGTGCTGGCCCTGGGCGCGGCGCTGTCCGGCACCGTGGGCCTGGCGGTGCTCGTGGTCGCGGTGCTGGCGGGCCTGCTGGCGGCCTCGTCGGTGCATATCGTGATGGAATGGGAGAAGGCCGTGGTCATGCGGTTCGGCCGTTTCAACCGCGTGGCGGGGCCGGGCCTGGTGTTCACCTGGCCCCTCATCGAGTTCTACACCGTGCGCATCGACCAGCGCGTGATCGCCACCTACTTCGGCGCCGAGGAAACCCTCACGGCCGATCTTGTGCCCGTGAACGTGGACGCCGTGGTGTTCTGGATGGTGTTCTCGGCGAAGAAGGCCTGCCTGGAAGTGGAGGACTACGGCAGCGCTGTGTCGTGGATGGCCCAGGCCACCCTGCGCAAGGCCATCGGGCGCGCCAGCTTGGCCGAGGTGGCCTGCCGGCGCGACCAGCTGGACGCCGAGTTGAAGGAGGCCCTGGCCGACAAGCTGGACGGGTGGGGCATCGACGTCATGGACGTGGAGGTGCGCGACATCGTGGTGCCGCGCGACTTGCAGTCGTCCATGGCCACGGCGGCCGTGGCGGCTCGGGAACGCGACGCCCGTATGATCCTGGCCGAGGCCGAGGCGGACATCTCCGCCATGTTGAAGGACGCTAGCGGCAACTACGAGGGCGATCCCGAGGCCATGCGCCTGCGCACGATGCATCTGGCCTACGAGTCCGTGAAGCAGTCGGGCGGCACCCTCGTCATCCCCAGCGCCTTCAGCGAGGGCTTCACCGACCCGGATGCCGCCGAAAAGCTGGCAAAGGTCGCGAAGCAGAGTTAGAAAACGCTCATCTGCACCACTTCTTCTCGGCTGTCTGGAGATCTGGGGCGAGGCCTCACAAGCAGCGAGCCGCGCCCCAATTAGCGCCAAAGCACAATCAAATGTTCGTTAATATGAGTCTCAGCATGCGACAAAGACAGCTTAATTTCCCATACAAAGAGTACGTTGATCAGCGCTTTCCCATAATCTGCTCACTTTGTCATAGCTTGTCATATATTTTCTCTTGACAACCTATGACAGACTATGACAAACTACGCCCAAGAGAATCCGGCCGATTCGACATTATGTTGAGGACATCCGAAAAGATCCGTGTGGCTCCCTGAAAGCCGGCGGCACAAAGGATGGAGAAGAGGAGCGCAGGTGTCGCGCATGGAGGGCGCGTCCGAGTGTGGCACTTGCGGAATCCGAGAGGCTCAAAGGAGGAGCTATGTCCGAGGTGAAAAACCCCCAGGGCACTGTCACTCGCAGAGGTTTTCTTAAGGCGACGGGCGGATTGCTGGGGGCAGCGACGGTGGCGACGGCGGTGCCGTCCAGCCTGAGTGCATTCGCCGATGCCGATCAAGGGGAAGTGGATTCTGGGGAGCAGATCTTCCACGGCGTGTGCCGGTCGAACTGCATGCAGTCGTGCCGGTTCAATGCCCACGTTCGCGAGGGGAAGCTGGTAAAGCTCAGCCCCGCCGACTATGACGAGGACTATTACCGGGGCGGCTGCCTGCGCGGCATGTCCTACATGCACCGCATCTACAATCCGGCGCGCATCAAGTATCCCTTGCGCCGCGTGGAGAACACCGAGCGCGGAGCGGGTCAGTGGGAGCGCATCACGTGGGACGAGGCTATCGCGGAAATCGCGGCGAAGTTCCAGGCCATCATTGACGAGTACGGCCCGAAGGCCATTGCATTCGACTTCGGTACGGGCAATTACGGCGAGATCCAGGGCCAGACTGGTATTTTCAATCGCTTGGGCGGTATGATCGGCGCTACGAAGCCTGCCGGCATGAACGACTTGTCCACGGGCTACGGTATCGACCGTGTCATGGGTACCGGACTGATGTACTTTGCCAATGAGGCCAAAAGCGTGCTCGACTCGTCCCACATCTTCGTGTGGGGATCCAATCCCGTCCACTCCACGCCGCAGAACTGGCGATGGATGCAGCTTGCCAAAGAGCGCGGGACGAAGATCATAACCATCGATCCCGTGCGGTCGGCGACGGCTCACAAGTCCGACGAGTACTTCTGCATCAAGCCGACGACCGATGGCTACCTGGCCTTGGCCATGGCCAATTACATCCTGGAGAACGGCCTGCAGAACGACGAGTTCATCGCCAAGCGCTCGACCGCACCGTTCCTGGTGCGCATGGACACGGGCATGCTGCTCCACAAAAGCGCCTTCGGAGCAGTGGCGGAAGGCGAAGACGACCCGGTCTACGTGTGGGATGAAGCGGCGGGAGCGGCCGGACTTCACGGCACGGTGGCGGCTCCGGCCCTCGAGGGGAGCTTCGAGGTTCAGGGCATTCCCGTGACGACGTCCTACACTCTGCTGAAAGAGCGCCTGACCGAGTACACCGTTGCGGACGCGGCCCAGGTATGTGGCATGAGCGAGGAGGATATCGTCTATCTGGCTCAGGAGATCGCGGGCGCCCGCGGGGTGTCTGTCAACATCTCCTTCGGCATGGATCACTACGCCAACGGCTACCATTCCTGCTGGGCCATTGCCATTCTGCTGGCCTTGACGGGCAATCTCGGGCGCGATGGGGCCGGCTTCACGGGCATCTACCTGAACACCGCCCTGGCCCTGAATCTGGTGGGTCTGTGGGGAGCCAAGGGCTACAAGGGCATGGCGACCACCTTCCCCATGACCATGTTCCACGAAGTGGTGGAGACCCAGCAGCTGAACGGCGAGCCCTATCCGATGAAGGCCATTGTGTGCATCACTTCGAACTCGGTGAGCAATTGGCCGTCGCAGAACAACTATCTGAAGAAGATCATTCCCAACCTCGACTTCATTTTGGCCATGGACATGGAAATGACCGACACGGCCCGCTATGCCGACATCGTGCTGCCGACGGCATCGTTCTACGAGAATGAGGATTTCCGCAAGGCACACAACCTGCCCTACATCGTCCACCAGGAGAAGGCCATCGATCCTCTCTATGAGGCGAAGGACGACGTGGAGATCGTGGGTCTTATCGGTCGCGCCCTCGGCTTCGAAGAGGCGTTCCCCGCTGAGAATGCCTTCGACCTGTACGCGAACGCGCTGCTCAAGAGCGAGGCTTGCGAGAAGGCCGGAGTGACTCTCGAGCGACTGCGCAAAGAGGGCTTCATCAACCTGACCATGGTGCCCGGCAAGCCCGGCATCGTGGGGCGCAAGAAGTTCCCCACCGCATCGGGGCTGGCTCAGCTCTATACCGAACTGCCGGCGCCGCGCGTGGACTACGGCCAGGATGTGACGGAGCGCTTTGCCGATGAGCACCTGGTGTACTTCAAGCCCTCGGCCGAGGTGTCCGAGACGAGCGAGGCAGCCAAGAAGTTCCCCCTGGTGTTCATTCAGGAGCATTCTCGTTGGCGCACCCATTCCCAGTGGTTCAACGCTCCCGTGCTGCGCGAGTTGGATCCCAAGCCGATCTTCAAGATCAGCGCTCCCGATGCGCAGCAGCGGGGCATTGAATCGGGCGACATCGTGGAGGTGTTCAACGATCGCGGCTTCATGCATGTCGAATGCGTCATCGACCCCAGCTTGCCTGCGGGCATGACCCGCATGCCGAAGGGCTGGCAACGCGAGTACTTCATCGAGGGCGGCTATCAGGAGCTGACGTACCCGGAGCACGATGAATGGTCGGTGGCCTTTAACTTTTACGATACGCGCGTAGATGTCAAGAAGATCTAGGAGGCAGACTATGCATTACGGATTCGCCATTGACCAGCAGCGCTGCATCGGCTGCCATACGTGCGCCGTGGCCTGCAAGATTGAGAACAACCTCCCCGACAACGTGTGGTGGAATCGCATCCTCACCGATGGGGGCGACGGCATCGACATTCCCGCCGGCGAGTTCCCTCGCACCACGATCGGATACGTGCCGGTGAACTGCCAGCATTGCGAGAACCCCGCCTGCACCAAGGTGTGCCCCGTGGGCGCCACCTACAAGGATCCCGAGACGGGCATCGTGCGGCAGGACGTCGACAAGTGCATCGGCTGTCGCATGTGCATGGCGGCGTGCCCCTACACCGGCGTGCGCTCCTTCAATTGGGAAGAGCCGTCCCATGTACTGGGGATCGATTTGGGCGATGAGAGCGCTCCCTCGCATCAGCGCCACACCGTTGAGAAGTGCACCATGTGCTGGCACCGGACGGCGCGAGGCGAAGAGCCCGCCTGCATCAAGGCGTGCCCCGGCCGTGCTCGATTCTGGGGAGATTTGGACGACCCCGAGTCGGAGGTGTCGCAGCTGATCGCCTCGCGCACCTGCGAGCAATTGCTCGCCGAGGAGGGCACGAACCCCTCGGTGCGCTATCTCGTGTAGCTTCGGATGCCGCAGCAGCGGCATGAATCGCATAGCTCGGGGCGGCTTTTACGTGCCGCCCCCGTATCCTAGGAGATTCTCATGACTGACTTCTCTTCCGAGGCCGTGCTCGACGACCTCGAGATCGGTGCGGCTCCCGTCAGCCGCAAAAAGACCCGCGAGGCCGCGGCCGTTCGCGTGGCGGTGAAGAGCCGCGCCCTCAATGTGGCCATCGGCGTGTCGGCCGCGGTGGTGATCGCCGGGCTCGCCCTGTGGGCGGTGCAGCTGTCGGGCGGCATGGTGCAGACGGCCATGCGCAACCTGACGAGCTGGGGCCTCTACATCACGTGCTTCATGTTCTTCGTGGGCCTGTCGGCCGGCGGCCTCATCATCTCCTCGGTGCCCAAGGCCCTCGGCATCCAGGGCTTCGGCGGCATCTCGAAGGTGGCGGTGTTCTCGTCCATCGCGTGCACGGTGGCGGCGGTGGGCTTCGTCGTGGTGGACCTGGGCCAGCCGGCGCGCCTGTGGGAGCTGTTCGCGTACTCCAACTTGGGCTCGCCGCTCATGTGGGACATTCTCGTGATCAGCACCTACCTGATCCTGTCCTGCCTGTACCTGTGGGCGCAGCTGCGCGCCGAGGATGGCCGCATGTCGCACACGGCCCTGCGCGTCATCAGTGTGGTGGCGCTCGTGTGCGCGGTGCTCGTGCACTCGGTGACCGCCTGGATCTTCGGCCTGCAGGCCGGCCGCGAGATGTGGCATACCGCGCTTCTGGCCCCCTGGTTCGTGTCCTCAGCGCTGGTGTGCGGCACGGCGCTGGTCATCTGCATCGCCGTGGCCCTGCGGGCGGCCGGCTACCTCCAGCTGGACCAGGCCAACATCGTGAAGCTGGCGAAGCTTCTGGGCGCCTTCGTGCTGGTGGACCTCTACTTCTTCGGCTGCGACCTGCTGACCGAGGCGTTCCCCATGGGCAGCGGCCTCGATGTGGTGACGATGCTGGTGTCCGGCTCGCTCGCGCCCTTCTTCTGGGTGGAGATCGTGGGCTGTGCCCTTTGCGCCGTCATCTGCCTCACGCCCGCTCTGCGCACGAACGCCCTGCTGGTGGCGGGGTCGCTCTTGGCCATCGTGGGCATCTTCTGCAAGCGCGTGCAGCTTTTGGTGGGCGGCTTCCAGTTGCCCAACCTCGACATGGCGGCTCCGCTGACCTCTATGCATCACGTCGCATGGGATTCTGGCCTGACCGGCATCTACGGCGGCATGGTCTATTGGCCCACGCCCCTCGAGTTCGGCGTGACGGCAGGGGTCGTCGCCCTTGCGGTGCTCGTGTTCCTGCTTGGCGTGAAGTTCCTTCCGCTGCGTCCCCGAGACTAGGGCGCGTCGCCCTCTTGCATGCAGCCCGCATCCGCGTTCGGATGCGGGCGTTTCTCTGAGAGGAGGGTTTTCGTGGGGAAACGCATGATGGTCCTGGCTGTGCTGGCGGTAACGGTGGGCTTGGTGGCGGTCGCGGGGTTTGTCCTGGAGCCTGAGAGCTCCGTGCGCCCTCTTACCGCCGAGGCACCGTGCCCTGCGGTGGGGTGCGCGTCGGGGGTGTGCCACGATTTCGCTACGGTGCCCGCTCCGGATGGGGCGCACGAGCTGTCGTGCCCGGAGGCCAGTTGCTCCTCATCGGCGTGCCATGGGTGGGATACGCTGACAACGCGGTACCACCAGGCCTCCGATATGAGCTTGAATGCGTGGATTCTGGGTCCTACCGTGCTCGTGCTGGGTTTGTGGCTCTTGATCCGGAGGTCAGCGAAGGGGGATCGTCGTGGGCGCTTCTAAGGCTTTCTTCGACATCGTCGTGTTGGCGGTGTACCTTCTTGCGGCAAATCCCGGGTTGACGGGCATTCCGCTGCATGAGTTTGTGGGGCTGGGGGCCTTTGCGGTGATGGCGACCCATCTGATCGCCAGCGCGGCGGGTTTTCTCGGGCGCGGCCGCCCGGGCCGCTTCGCGCTGAACGCCGTGCTCCTGCTGGCTCTGGCTACTTGCGTTGTGTCCGGCGTCATGGTGTCGGCCACGGCGCTGCCCGCGCTGGGCCTGTACGCCACGGGCTATCACTTCTGGGATCCGTTGCACGCTCTGGCCGCCAAGGTGCTGCTGGCCGCCCTGCTCGTTCACGGGGCGCTTCACGCACCCAAGGCGCTCTCCCTTCTGCGCGGTCGTCAAAGATCGCGGATTGAAGCGGCCGACACCTCGGCGCTGACTTCGGATAGCCGTGGTATTATTCGGGGCGATAGATAATTCCTTGGATTGGAGGACGTGGTATGACGGTGAGTGCTGATAGGTGGCAGGCCCGGGCGGCGATGTGCGAGCTTTTGGCCCTGTCGTTTCGCTATCCCGAGGACCGGGTGCTGGCCGATGCGGTAGCGTCGGGCGAGTGGGGCGAGGCGGCCGACGAGATCGCCGCGGCCCTGGGGATCGACTGGTCGGTCGCGGCGGCTCCCGGGGCGGCCGAGGCGGCGGCTCTGGACGATCCGGCCGAGCTGCAGAAGTCGCTGCGCACCGAGGCCACGCGTCTGTTCGTGGGCGCTCCCGAGGCGGCGGCCAGCCCCTATGAGGGCGTGTGGCGCGCGAAGGCCGAGGGCGTGCAGCCGCTGCTGTTCGTGAACCCCCATTCCATGGCGGTGGAGCGCTTCTGCAAGGCCTGCGGCTTGGGCCGTCCCGAGGGAACCAACGAGCCTCTGGACGCTGTGTGGACCGAGCTGGAGCTGATGGAGTACCTGGCCCTGCGCGCGGCCGCCGATGCTCTGGACGCCGAGGGTGCCGCTGGCGTGGCCGCCGGCGGCGACGGCGCGCCCACCGAGGCCGAGGCCGCGGAATACCGCGAGATCGGCGATGAGATCGACGAGTTCGACACCGACGAGGGCCCCGAGCCCGGCGACGTGGTGGCGTCCGCCGACCTGCCCGGCGGCTCGCCGGCGGCGGCCTGGGACGAGTTTGTGGCCGATCACGCCCAGGTGTGGATGGGCCACTTCGCCGAGGGCGTGCAGGAGACCTCGCGCGTGCCCTTCTACCGCACGGCGGCGAACCTGTTGGCGGCGTTCATCAAGTAAGCGTCCGCGACCCCCTATCTGGCATCACCCATCGGAGGGCTCGGTTGACGGGCCCTCTTTTGCTGTGCGGTACTTCTGGTTGAACTGGGCCCAGACGCCGGAGTACAGGATGGAGTCCATGAGGTGCTTGTCCTGCACGAGGGGCAGGCGCTCGTAGGGGGCGGCCGCTTCTGCGGCGGTGAGGGCCAGGGTGGTGCCCATGGCCTCGGGGTCGGAGCCGAGGATGACGAAGGGGTTGTAGCTGCCGTTGCGCTCATCATCGTCGAAGTCCACCGCCGCGTCCATGAGGTAGATGAAGCGCCCGAGCGCCCGCCCGAGCTCGTCCATGGTATCGGCCCAGAACCCCTGGCCGCAAGCGAACAGTCGGCCCAGCAGCGTGCCGAACTCCCGTGCGGCGGCGTCGGGATCGAAGGCGTCGGCGGGTGCGCTCTCGATGGTCCGGATGGCCGCCATGGACGCCTCGATGGCGGCGCAGGCCTGAGGGATGCGCTCGGCGGCCCGGCCGTAGGCCCCTGCCAGCAGGCGCTCGGCAGCGCGGGCGCCCAAGCTACCGTCGTCGGCCACGTTGTCGAGCACCTTGTGGTAGGCCAGGGCCACGGTGAGGTCGGCCGCGTAGTCGGTCCAGGCCGAGCGCGCCCACGGCCGGGGCGCTGCCGGCGCCGGATGCATCACGCAGTGGCTTTCCCCGCGGGTTTCCTCAGGCTCGTGCAACGAGGCGCACAACAGCGCGAAGAAGGTGAGATCGTAGGTGAGGCAGGCTCGCGACCGTTGACCGTAGCGGTCGCGCAGGGCCAGGCACAGCCCGCAGTACACTTCCCGGTAGCGCGCCTTCTCGTCGTCGGACAGGGCATCGGCGTCGGCTACCACGAATCCGAACATGGGACTTCCCGAAACCGCCGCCGCTTAGGCGGGCTTGCGGGCCACGTGCACCGCCGCGATGCCGCCCGTGTAGTTCTTCCAGGTCACGTCGGTGAAGCCGACCTCGCGCATCAGGTCGGCCAGACCCTCCTGGTCGGGGAAGGCCTTGATGGACTTCGCCAGGTACACGAAGCCCTCCTTGTCGCCGGTGATGAGGCCGCCCCAGAAGGGGATCAGGTGGCGCAGGTAGAAGTGGTACAGCGCCCGCCACGCCCCGTTCGGCGGCGTGGAGAACTCCAGGCACACCAGCGACCCGCCCGGGCGCAGAACGCGGAACATCTCGGCCAGGGCGCGGGGACGGTCGGGCATGTTGCGGATGCCGTAGGCCATGGTGATGACGTCGTAGCTGCCCTCGGTGTAGGGGATGTTCTGGGCGTCCACCACCTCGAAGTCGATGGGCACCCCGGCGCCGTCGCCCTCGTCGATGTGCATGCGGGCCACGTCCAGCATCTCGGGCACCAGGTCGGTGCACTGGATGTGG
>CANSES010000015.1 GCA_947645965.1 uncultured Enterorhabdus sp.
TGGCGCAGATGACCGCCGCGATCAAAAGCGATGTGACGCTGGCGCCCGCCTCCTTCGCCACGCGGTGCACGGCTGAGGCCGATAGATGCAGCTCCAGGTAGGTGGGGTCCACGTCGGTCTTCCACCCGGTGAGGTGGTACACCTTCGGGCTCGTTCCGCTGCCGGCCGCGGCGCGGTCGTAGTTCGCGGTGAAGCTGTTCTCGGCCTTATCGCCCTCGCTGCCCCGATAGGTGCACACGGCGCCCTCCACGCCGTAGCGCGCGCCCACGTACGCGGTTACCAGGGCGCGCAAAAACTCCAGGGTGCCGCGGCCGTCGGAGATGATGTGCGACACCTCCACGTTGATGCGGCAACGGTAGTAGCTCACGCGGAAGAGCACGCTTTTCGGGCCGGTATGGAGGCCGAAGCAGATGGGCAGGTTCTCGGGCTGCACCTGGGGCGTGCCCGGGGCGGCTACCAGGTAGTGCCAGAACATGCCGCTGCGCAGCGACACGTTGAAGCCGGGGAACTGGGCCACGGTCTCGTCCAGCGCGCGCTGCAGGGCGACGGGATCCACCTCGTCGGCCATGGTGGCCGACAGGCGGAAGATGGTCTGATCGGGGCTGCCCGCCTCGGCGGCGTAGAACTTCCCGACGTTGTCTAGTCGGTACCAAGCAGGGGAAGCCATGGGCGCTTGCCTTCGGTGGGAATGTCGTCGCCGTCGAGGAAGTGGGCGATCAGGCGGTAGGTGTCGCGCACGAGCGAGAGCACCGACGGGTACAGGAAGTAGCCGTGCACGCCGTCGTACATGCGGAAGCAGACCACCTCGTTGCCCTCGGTATCGAGCCGGGCCGCGAAGGCCTCGCCCTCGTCACGCAAAGGATCGTACTCGGCAGTGATGACGAGCGTGCGGGGCATGGCGGCCAGCGACGAGGCGATGAGCGGGGCGAAGCGGGAATCGTGGAAGTCGTCGGCCGTGCGCAGATACAGCTCGATGTAGTCGACGATGGCCTGGCGGGTGAGGATGTAGTCCTCGCCGTTGTCGCGCACCGAGTCGAACAGGGTGGTTTCGGAGTGGTCGTTGTAGACGAGGGGATACAAGAGGATCTGGGTGCGGGGCGTGAAATCGCCGCGCTCGCGGGCGAGCAGGCTCACCCCGGCGGTGAGGTTGCCGCCGGCTGAGTCGCCCATGAGCACGATGTGCTCGGGGTCGGCATCGGGGATGAGCTCGCCGGCGAAAAGTTGGCGCGCCACGGCGTAGCAGTCCTCCAGCGGCACGGGGAAGCGGCACTCGGGGCTGCGGCGGTAGTCCACGGCGATGACGCGGCGCTCCAGCTTCAGGGCTGTTCTCATGCAGGCGTCGCTGTAGAAATCCACATCGCCGTTGGCCCAGCCCCCGCCGTGCAGGTACAGGATGGTGCCGCGGTGGTCCTCGTTCACATGAAGCCCCGTTTTCAGCGAGAAGTCGATGTCGAGCGGGGTGAACACGCGTAGAGGAATCTGGTAGCCGTCGTCGGTGGTGGCGGTTATCTCGTCGATGCGGCAGCGGGGGTCGGCGATGGTGAGCTTGCCGGCGGCGTCCTCCACCTTGCGCTGGGCGTTCCACGACGAGGCCACGTCGGGCTGCACCAGGGTGATGGCCTTGATGACGGCCTGCACCACGGGGTTCATGGGCATAGCTCCTCCTTTGCTCGTTGACGGTGCGTAAATGGTGAGCCTCATGCTAAACGATGAGGGGCCCGCGCGCGAAGGCGCGGGCCCCTTGGCATCAAACGGTAAACGAGGCGATGGCGGCCGCGCACCGCCGCAGCCCCGCTGTTGCGGCCTTGCCGTTGCGGTTACGGCTGCGATGGCCTTGCGGCGGCTCGCGAGTGCGCGGTTATCGTGCGCGATCAGTGGTCGTTCATGTTGAAGGCGTTCTTCATGGTCACCGTGCGCTGGTCGAGCACGCTGCCCAGAAGCGCCCGGGTTTGGGCCTGCACCGAGTCGACGAGGGCCTGGTTCGCGGCGGCCAGCACTTCCTGCACGCTGGCGTCATCCATGTTCTCCAGGTCGACCTTGCCCTCCTTCGCCATGTGGGCGAGCTTGGCGTCGGTTTCGTGCAGCGACTGGTAGCCCTGGGCCATGGTGTTCAGCCGGTAGGCCTGAATGGCCTCGTAGCTTTCGAAGAACTGCGGGTCGGCCAGGCCCGCCACCAGGCGGTTGTTCCAGTAGAGGCTGTCGGTGGTCACCTCGGTGGGGGTGTCCAGGTAGGCGGGCAGCGCAGTCACGTTCGCGTACAGGGCCACCGCGGTGTTGAAGGGCCCCGACGCCGGGGCGAACCAGTGCACGCCCCGGGCGGCCGCCGGCGCGTTCGGGCGGATGCACAGCACCGAGCACTCGGAAGTGCGGTCGATGCCGACGTAGCGGTACTGGTGGCGCGTCTCGGGCGTGCCCTTGGTGCCGTAGGGGTCGTACTCGGTGCCGTCGTAGGTGGTGGCCAGCAGGTCCTTCACATCCGATGCCGACAGCTTCTTGTCGGGGCGCATGGCCCAGGGAATGTCGAGGCTTTCGGGGCCGAACTCGGGTGCGGGCCCCTGGAAGCGCGGGTCGGAAGGGGTCAGGCGGCTGCACAGGTACCACTTGCGCGGCGCATTGTAGAGCTGGTCGAGCCAGGTGTAGGTGGAAAACGCGATGCGGGCGTTGAAGTAGCGCGGCAAGCCGCAGACAGTCTCGCCGGCATCGTCCTCGTGGGCGGGCATGTCCATGAGCAGGTCGTGGGCCTTGATCCACTCGGCCAGATCGGCGCTGCACATGTAGTCGTGCTGGTTTCCCAGCGCGTCGGCCAAATCGAAGTGATCGATGCCCTGGCGGTTCGGCTGCACCACGTAGCAGTCGTCAGGCACGCGGCGCGCGATCCAATGGTGGCCGCCGATGTTCTCCCAGTACCACACGTCGTGCTCATCGCCGAAGGCCACGCCGTTGGTCTCGTAGGTACCGTACTTCTCCACCAGCATGCCCAGGCGCTGAACACCCTCGCGGGCGCTTCTGATGTAGGGCAGCGTGATGGTGGGCAGGTTTTCCTCGCCGATGCCGCCGGGCACCTCGGGTCGGTAGTCGGCATCGCCCGGTTTTCCCTGGGCCGGCTGGTACACCACGAGCGGGTCGGCGCCGAGCACGCGCGCGTTAGCCGAGATGGTCTCGGTGGCCGACATGGACACGTTCGCGGCGTTGATGCCGGTTTCGGCCCATACGCCGTTCGACGGGTCGGCGTTGGGCGTGCAGGTGTAGCGCAGCGGGTTGTCGGGCAGCTCGATGGTGAGGTGGCTGGCCACGCCGGTGTAGGTGCGCGGCTGGTCGTCCGGCATTACGACGATCATCTTCTTGGGGTTGAACGAGAAATCCTCGCCGTCCTCGTTGCGGGCGACGATGGTGGAGCCGTCGTTGGTCGCCTTGCGGCCGACGAGCAGGGTGGTGCATGCCATGGGAAGCCTCCTGTTCCGGGGTTGCGCCGGGGGTGCGCCAGATGGGCGCAGCGGCAGGGCGCAGAGGTGTACGAGTATCGGTATACGCTGATGGTAGGCGTGGCGGTGCGAGCGTGGCGCTTCTGTTGGCGAACCGATGGCCGCAGGTTGGGGAACGGGAAGGTGGAAGGGCGGAGTTTCCGCCGACGTTTTCTGTGAACATCTTGTGAAGATCGGTGTGGTGTCTGGGACGCGTTGGGGCGCTCGCCGCTAGGATAACGGCCCCACCTCGATGTCGGTGTTTCTCACGCCTCCGACCTCTCGGGTTTCCCGAACGGGGCCACCAGGCCGAGCCGTTCGCTTCAATGGAGCCGCAGAAGAGGAAGGAGAGGGCCGTGGAGGCGCGACTGACGTGCGACCAGGCGGGCAATCGCCCGGCGACAGCCATCGACAATCACCCAACGACAGCCATTGAGAACGAGGAACGTTCCCATTTAGAAGAGGTGCTCGCGGCAGTGCGGGCCTCGGTCGGGCGTGCCCGCGATCTGGCCGAGCGTGCCGAGGCGAGCCATCGGGAGGCCGGTGCACAGCTGGCGGCCGACCGCGGCGAGCTGGCGCCGGAAGAGGCGCACTTGTCGGCTTTCGAGCTGAATCGCATGGACGCTCAGGCCGCTCTGGCTCACCGGTCCCATCGGCGCCTGGAGAAGCTTCTCGCGTCGCCCTATTTCGCGCGCGTCGATTTTGCCGAAGAGGGCGATACGCACGGCGGGCCAGCTTCGGACGGAGGGTCGCTTCCCGAAGATCGGCTCCAGGCCACCTATATTGGACGGTTCGCGTTCACCTGGCAGAATCGGGCCCTCGTGTCTGACTGGCGCAGTCCTGTGGCCGCGCTGTTCTACGATTTCGAGTGCGGGCCGGCGGCCTTCGACGCGCCGGGTGGGCGGCGTGAGGGCGCCTTGGTGCTCAAGCGGCAGATAGCGGTGGAGGACGGGCGGCTTCGCTACGCGCTGGACTCGAATTCCAGCGTGCGCGACGAGGTGCTGGCCCATGCGCTCTCCCGCTCGTCGGATGCGAAGATGCACGACATCGTGACCTCTATCCAGCACGAGCAGAACGCCGTTATCCGTGATGAGGCGCCGGGCACGCTCATCATCCAGGGCGTGGCAGGATCGGGCAAGACCTCCATCGCCCTGCATCGCGTGGCCTATTTGCTGTATCGCCAGAAGGAGCGGCTCTCCTCGCAGTCGGTGGCCATCCTGTCGCCGAGCCGGGTGTTCTCCGACTACATCTCGGGCGTTCTGCCGGAGCTCGGCGAGGAACCGGTGCGTCAGTGGAGCCTGCACGATGTGGCGAGCCTGCTGTTGGAGGGCATCGCGAAGGTGGCGCCTCCGCGCTCGTTTGCCGATGAGGCCGATCTGGCCCGGGCCGAGCGCGCCTGGGTGAAGGGCACCGAGGAGTTCGCGCGGCAGCTCACGTCGTGGTTGGATGAGCAGCTAGGGGAGAAAGTGGCGGGCGAGGGGGCGTCCGTCGCCGACGCGGGGAAGGCGCCGTCGATCTTCGATCCACACGATTTGGCTGTCGGCGGCGACGTGGCCGAGGCCGACTGGCTCGCCGAGCGCTTCGCAGCTTACGCCCCCGTGTCCTTCGGGGAACGGCTCGACCTTATAGCGGGCGATGCATTGGAACTCGCCCACGGCAAGACCTTCGGCCGCTATGCCCATGCGATGCCGACCCGTCGCGAACTGCGCTCGCGTCTGCTGCGCATGATGCGGGCGAAGAATCCGCTGGCTCTGTACCGACGCTTTTTGGCCGACACCGGGCAGAGTGCGCTTCTCAAGATGGCATCGAAGGGCGTGGTGGAATGGGAGGATGCTTTCCCCCTCGCGCTGTGCGCCGTGGCTTTCCTTGGCCCCGACGGGTTTGCCGCCACGGCTGCTGTGCGCCATCTGGTCATCGACGAGATGCAGGACTTGCCGCCGGTGGCCCACGAGGCTGTGGCGCGCCTGTTCCGCTGCGACAAGACTATCCTGGGCGACGTGAACCAGCTGGTGGACGGTCGGCCGGTGGCGGCGCCCGAGACGGTGGCGACCCATTACCCAGGTGCCCGCGTGGTGCACCTCATGACGAGTTACCGTTCCACGTGCGAGATTACCGAGCTGGCCTCCCGTGTGCTGCCGGTGGCCGGGCTCGTGCCTGTGCAGCGCCACGGCGAGCCGCCGCGATTCGTGCGCTGCGGCGACACGGCAGGCGTGCTGGCGGCTGTGGAGGAGGCGGTCGCGCGGTGGGAGGCGTCGGAGCACCGCACGCTCGGCATCATCACTAAGTCGGATTTCCTGGCCGCCCGCTATGCCGAGCTGCTGGGCCGCGGGCGGTTGGTGACGTTGCTCACCGACGAGACCGCCGTGTACCCGGGCGGCATCGTGGTGGCCTCGGTGCGCCTGGCGAAGGGCTTGGAATTCGATGAGGCGGTGCTACTGGACGCCGACGGGCGCCAGTACGCCAGCGAGGCCGACCGCAACCTGCTGTACGTGGCCGTCACCCGTGCCATGCACGCTCTCACTGTGCTGTACCGCGACGAGCCGAGCCCGTTTCTGCGCTGATGCCCACCTCGTTCGCTCTGCGCTATCCTCGCTGCCCGCGTTCGGTGCGGTAGCGGGAGAGGGCGGCATCGAAGCTGCCGGCGGTGCGGCGGTAGTAGAGGGTGTAGCCGACGGTGATAGCGGCAAGCGTGATAAGGTAGATGGCGAGGAAGGTGATCCAGGCACCGCCGTTGTCGGCGGGGAACCATCCGCCGAGGGCTGCCGCGGCCGCGAGGGCTGGCAGCGTCGTCAGACCGAAGCCGGCGATGCGCGCGGGGTAGGGCGCCCGCTTCACCACCATTTCGGTGAACCACAAGACCTGCAGCGCGACGAGTACCAGGCAGGCTGCCAGAAGCGAAAGTGTGATGACGACACCTTCAACCGGACCGGCGAAGATGAGGCCGGCGGTACACCACAGGGCCATGGCGGCGGTGAAGGTGACGCAGGCGCGGACGAGAGCGCTTTTCAGGATGCGGTTCATAGGGTTTCCTTTCCTCGGGTGAGTGGGTGTGGGGCGGGGTACGATGCGGTTGGGGTCGCGGCGGACCGCTGCGGGTGTGCGCTACAGGCCGATCTTCGCCTTGACGGCGGGCGCGTACTGGCGTGAGGCGATGACGTGCTCGCCGTTGGACAAGATGAGCTCCAGCCGCGCGTTCAGGTACGGGCGCAGGGCGCGCACGTGATCGAAATTCACGAGCAGCGACTTCGACGCGCGCACGAATTCTGCGCCTGCCAGCTGCTCCTCCAGCTCGTACAGCCGCAGGGGACTTTCCAGCACGCGGTTGCAGCCGTAGAGAAAGGTGCGGCCGTCCACGGCCTCGGCATAGAGCACCTCGGAGGCATCTAGGATGATCGTGGCACCGTCCAGCGTGCCCACGAGTCGCCGGTCTAGGGCGCTTGCGGTGGCCACGAGCGCCCGTACGCGCCGGTCTACGGTCACACATCGGATGTTCACCTCGATGTCGGGCACGTCGGCGTGTTCTTCCACAGTGAGTTTCACGGGGCTCCTCTCTCGGTTGGCGCTGCGGCGCAAAACGGTTCGGTGCTGCCAGTGTGCCGTGCGCGCGGGCCGAGCGCAAGGGCGGCCGCCCCCAGTTGCATCAGGAGAGCTCTGTGTTGCACGGACGCGGCATATCAGGCGCCGGTTGAACGAAGGAGCTGGGGGCCGGGGTGTGCGTCGAGGTTGGTGCGGCCACGGCGGAGGCGGAAGATGCCGGCATGTGCGAGGAAGCCGCTGCAACAGCTTCCTCGCTTTCGTCGTCGAGGCTTCTCAGGCTGCGGGAGCCGAGGGCCCACAGGGTGGCGGCGAACCAGCAGGCGGCGAGCCCTAAGGCCGCCGCGCCCGCGCCCCAGGCCTCAACGGCCAGGGAAGTGGCGAACACGGCGACGGGGGCTGCGGCCAGGGTGAGCGAGTTTTGGGTGCCCAGGGCGCTGCCACGGTTCTCGGCGGGGATGCGGTCGAAGATGAAGAAGCCGAGCAGGGCCGATAGAGGGCCGGCTGCCAGTCCCAACAGCAGGGCGCTGAAGGCGAGCAGGGGGAAGGAGGGCAGAAGCCCCAGCCCCAGAATGCCCAGGGCCATGCCCGCCAGCGACAGCACGAACCAGGTACGGCGGCGCAGCTTGGAGGCGAGGGCGGCGTAGCCGAGCGAGCTTGCCAGCATGCCGGCCGACATGGCCGACAGCACGTAGCCGAGCAGCTCCGGCGAGCCGGCGGCCGTGAAGTGAACCGGCAGCACGAGGCCCTGGAGCGAGCCCATCACCATGACCACACCGAAGCTGATGAGCATGGAGGAACGCAGCAGGGTGTCGCTGGCGAACAGCACGCGCACACCGTCGCGCAGGGCGTGCCATGCGCCGGATACGAGGCCGCGCCGGGGCTGGCTGCTGACGGGGGCGGTCGCGGCGGCATCGGTGCCCGCGCCGTGCACGGCGCCGAGGGAGCGGGGCAGGGTGAGGGTGACGAGGGCCGCGGCTGACGACATGGCGGCCGTGAACCACAGGGCGTTCACGCTGCCCACGAAACCCATGAGGAAGGCGGCCAGGGCCGGCCCGATGATAACCACGAGGGAATCGAGGGACTGGGTGAGGCCCATGAACTTCTGCAGGCTGCGCCCGTCGCGCTCGCACACGGCGGGCACGAGCGCATCGCGGGCCGTCATGCCGGGGATGTCACCGATGGCGCCCAGAAGGCCGAGGGCGACGAACCAGCCGAAGGACAATCCCCAGATCATATCGACGATGGGCAGCAGGGCCACGCTGGCGGCCGACAGGATGTCGGAGATGATGGACACGTTGCGACGGTTGAAGCGGTCGGTGAGGGCGCCGCCGATGAGGCCGATGAGGAACTGGGGCACGGCGCAAATGAGGGCCAGCGTGCCAGCGGCCAAGGCGTCGCCGGTGGTGGCGAGCAGCACGAGGGGCAGGATGACGCCGGCCACGGAGTTGCCGAGCAGTGAGCAGGCGCAGGAGGCCAGATAGCGCGGAGCGACTTTGCGGGGGCGGTGGGGCGGCCGGGGGCGACGGGCCACGGGAGCGGCGAGAGACATGAGGGGCCTTTCTCGAAGGGACAGGTAAGTTCGAGAAGGAAGTAAAAACTATGACGTAACGTCGGAGTCAAACGCTCTCATGAAGGAGTTGTGAAGAGGGGAGGCGCGGTGGGAAGACGGACTGCCCGCTCCTGGGGCCCGGTCTGGTGATTCCTGGCGGTTTTTGGGTGGCTCCTATGCGGTCGGACGGCTGTGCAACGCGGAATCGATGGGTTTTCTTATCTGGTGGAGGGTACGTCGCCGTGCCCGGTTTCGCCGGCATTCCCGGCCTGCTCGGCGTGCACACGCTCGGCCATGATGGCCTCGATGCGTCGCTCGATGCGGTCGTAGACGTCCTGCTGGGCCGGGTTGTTCCCCTCGAAGGCGATCTCGTCCAAGAACCGCTCCCGGTCGGTGGAGGGGCGCAGCCAGTTGGCCGTGTCGAAGCAGGTGATGACAGGGGCCAGGGCCTCGAGGGATTCATCAACGAGGGCGGCACGCTCCGACTCGGGGGCGTCGGGCGCGAGGGCGGCCAGGCGCTCGTCGAGTTGCTCCATGGTCTGCACCAGGTTCTCGCTGGCGATGCACTCGATGACGCGCTCCAGTTCGCCGAGCTCTTCCTCGTCGTAGAGGTGACCGGCCACGATGAGGGCGGTGCGGTCGGCGGGGCTCGCGTCGGCGAGCGTGTCCACGCCCGGCAGCATGCGCAGGACGCGGGAGAAGCGCACGGGCAGATCGGGGTCGAGGTTCTCGGCGCGTAGTTCGGCGATGGTGCGGCGCTGCTCCTGCAGGCGCTCGATCTCCAGGGCCAGCTCGCGGTCGAGCTCTTCCAGGGCGCTGAGCGGCGACGGTGCGGTGTCGGTTGTGGCGCTGTCCGCGTTCGCGCCCGCGGGCTCCTTCGGTGCGTCAAGCTCCTCGAGGACGGCCCCGATGCGGGCCAGGGGAAAGCCCAGCGATGCGAGGCGCTTGATGCGCAGCACCCGGGCCACGTCGGCGGCGGTGTAGTCGCGGTAGCCGTTGTCCGACCGCGGAGGTTCCGGCAACAGATCCAGGCTGTGGTAGTGCCGCAGCGTACGCACCGACACCCCGGCCAACTTCGCCACCTCATTGCTTCGCACGGTTCCTCCCTTCAAACGTGAACCCATCATACTCTTCTCGCATCAAGGGGCCCCGCGCTCCCACAACTTCGCATAACTGGGATAGCTGGCGAGCCCCCCCAGTCCCGCCTGCTCGTTCTTCGTAGGGGCGGCCTTTAGGCCGCCCGCATGGCTGCGTGCTCCTCATAGAAGACCGCAGGGCCAACAAGTCCTGAAGCCGTTCCGATAAGCGGAAGGCGAGACGGAAGCGGGGGAGGGAACGTTTCCGTCTCGCCGAAAAGGGGATGGCTACAGGGCGGCCACCTGGCGTCCGCACAACATGCCGAAGGTGACGCAGCGGCCGGCGTTCAGGCCGGCGGCCAGGTTCGGGTAGGTGCCGTTGTAGTAGTTGCCCGAATCGTTGCCGATAACGTAGAGACCCTCGATGGGTGCATTATCGGCATCGAGCGCCTGGAAGCGTGTGTTGATCTTGATGCCGTCCAGGGTGGCCAGCGCCATGCCCGACAGCTTGCAGGCGTAGAACGGCGCCGTACGAATCTCGGAGAGGCGGAAGGCCTCCTTGCCGTACTGGCTATCGTTTTGGGCGTCGTAGAAGCCGTTGTACTGCTCCACCGTGGCGAGGAAGGTCTCCTTGTCGATGCCAAAGGCATCGGCGATCTCCTCCAGCGTGTCGGCCTTCACGATCTTGCCCTCTTCCACGAGCGCTTCGATGATGGCCGCGGTTCCCTCGATGCCCTCGGGATCCATCTGGTTGGTGCCCTCGCCCTTGATCAGGCCCGAGCAGCCGATGGTGTGGAAGCGCTCGATATCGGTGGGCCAGTTGGCGTCCCAGATATCGAACCAGGCGCGCTGGCTGGACTTGCGTGCCAAGGCGTGGATGAGGAAGTCGTAGGGCGACGACTCGTTGGTGATGCGCTCGCCTTCGATATCCACCTTCAGGAAGGGCTGGGTGGCCATGTGGAAGTAGCCGAAGTCCATGGCAAAGGGGTCACCGGGCAGCTGATCGGGACGCATGATGCCGCGGTCGAATACCATGGAGGTGGAGTTCTCGTCCTTGACGGCGCCGGCCCACAGGCAGGCCTTGATGCCCTGGCCCTGGGCGTTGAAGTTGCCGAAGGGCACGACGCCGCACAGACCGCGGGCGTTCTCGGCCTGCAGGGCCAGGTACATGTCGGGGTTGTTCGCGTAGCCGCCTGTAGCTACGATGACGCCTTTGGAAGCGTTGATGCGCAGGTAGGTGGCACCGTCGTCAGTGGAGGCGTAGGCACCCACCACCTTGTTGCCTTCCTTGATGAGGCACTCCAGGCTCGTCAGATAGCGCAGCTCGGCGGTGGGCTGGGCGAGGAAGTTTCCTTCGATCTGGACGTAGGTGACGCCCTCTCCGCTGGCCTCGTCCTTGCCGGCCTTACCGTTGTCGAGCATGGCGCCGTGACCGGTGGGCCAGCATTTGTAGCGCGTCTCCTCGGCAGGCATGCTCCACTCCAGGTCGATCTTGCACAGGTCGACACCGTCGGTGAGATCGCAGTACCAGTCCACCGCCTCGGCAGAATGGGCGGCCCACAGCTGATAGAGATCCATGTTGGCATTGTTGAGGGAATAGTGCGCCAGATCGTTGCAGATCTCCTGGGGATCGATGGTCACCCCGGCCTCTTTCTGCTTGCGCGAGCCCACGGCGCCGATGGCCGAGCCGCGCAGACCCGTGCCCTTGTCGAACTTCTCGATGAGCAGCGTGCGCGCTCCTTCCATGGCGGCGAAATTGGCGGCGACCAATCCCGAGCAGCCGGCGCCTACGACGAGCACTTCGGTGTCGATGGTCTCGGCGCAGTCGGCATCGGTAATGGCCGGCGCCTCGCCGAGCCACGCGGGAACGTCGGTTCCGCCCTCGGTGGGGGCGGCCGCTTCAGCGGCGTCCCCGCCCGTGGCGGCTACGGGCTGGCCTTGGGGCGCGCAGCCCGCCAGCCCCAGGGCGGCTGCGGCGCTCGCGGCGAGCGATCCGGTGATGAAGTGGCGGCGGCTGAGCGATTTCTCGATGGTCATGGTGGGTCCCTTCCCTTCTCTTTCTTGCGTTCGGCGCATCCCATTCGTCTGTCGGGTGCGATCCCAGTGTGGGTCTTTTCGGGGCCGTCCACCATCGTGCTAAACCGTGATTTCACGTTTTTCCTGGTCAGGACCATCCCCTCTTTCACGTGAGTTGCCAACTTCGCCGTGGTTGGTACAATGATGCGACGGGAGTGCGAGGGGAGGAGGACCGTGTTCGGATGGGTGCAATCGCTTGACGCGTTCTTTCGCCAGGCGCGGCTTCGCTATCTCGGTCTGGGGCTGCTGATTGCTTGGGTGTACGGCTCCTGGTTCTCCGACGGCCTCTTCGCATTCGGCAGCGCGCGGGGCACCGATTCCCTCAATGTCTCGCTCGTCTTCTCGGCCGTGGGTCTGCTGGCCCTGGCCTTTCGGCCCCGCCGTCGCACGCCGCTCTCGCCGACGTTCGTCTTGACGGCCGCGCTCATCGTATCGGGCACGACGCTCTCCTTTCTGGTGGTGCCCGACGGACTGGCGCTTCTGGCGGCGGCTGCGCTCGGGGGCGTGGCGTCTTCGGTGCTGTGGGTGGCCTGGGGCGAGCTGTTCTGCCAGGTGGATCTGGAGATCACCGAATCCTGCATCCCCGCGTCGCTGGGAGTGTTCGTTGTCGCGGCTCTGTTGACCTACCTGTTGCCGGCGCCCTTCTCAGGCGTGCTGGCGGCCCTGTTCCCGCTGGCCTCGAGTCTCATGCTGCTGCTCTGCAAGAACGGGCAGGCGGAGGGTTTCCGCTTTCCCGAGCCTATTGAGCCCTTCTCGGTTGTGCTGCCGTCTCTGGCGAAACTCGCCTTTTGCTCCATGGTGTGCAGCATCGCCACGGGATGCGTGGTCACGAGCTTTCCCGTCGGGGAGATGGCTGCCCTCGGCCTGTCGGACCGCGGGATTCTCTTCTACGTGGCCGGCGGCATCGTGGCGGGCCTCATCGCCGTGTTCGCCATCGCGCACACGAGTCGCATGAGCTTCTCGTTTCTGTACGAATGGGCCATCCCGCTCATCGTGTTCTCGCTTTCGCTGCGGGCGTTGGACGACCCGCTGTGCAACGGGCTCGCCTCAATCATCGCCTGCGCGGCGGCCCTTTACGTGGAGGTGCTGTTCTTCGCCATCTTCGCGCGCATCACGGCGAAGGGACTCTGCCTGCCCAGCGAGACCTTCGGCATCTTCCGCGCCCTGGTACAGCTGGGGTTCCTTATCGGCGGCGTGCTGGGAGCGACGCTCTCGCCGCGGTGGGGATTGCCGCTGGATCTGGCTCTCATCTGCCTGTGCGTGGTGATGCTGCCGCTGTTTCTGCACCTGCAGAAGCGCTTTGAGTCGGCGGGGATGCCGGCGACGTCGGCGGTGCTGGGGACTGCGGCAGGGGGTGTCGATGGACGGTCGGGAGAGGGCGTGTGGCCGGAGCCGAAGCGCGCCGAGGCGGTTTCGGCGGAAGGGGCGGCTGCGGGGCCCGGCGAGCTTGCGACGAGCGAGCCGGTCGACTACGTGGCGGCCATGGCCGAGGCCTTCCGGCTGTCGCCGCGCGAAATCGAGGTGCTGCGCTATTTGGGGCGCGGGCGCTCGGTGCCCTATATGCGCGAGGTGATGATGCTGTCCAAGAGCACCATCGAGACGCATATCAAGCACATCTACGCCAAGACCGATGTCCATTCCAAGCAGGAACTGATCGATCTTATCGAGTCCTACCAGGATGCCGCGGGGGAAGAGGCGGCGGCTGCTCGGGCCTAGGCTCTGGGGGGGGGCTGACCGCGTAGGAGCCAGCTGTTTGGTCATATGCAAGCCAGTTGCGCGGCTGCGGCCGTTGGACAAAAATGAGAAGAAACCTCTTTACAAGAACAGATGTACTTATATAATAGGATAAAACAAATGTTCTAAAGGTTGGGTACATCCCTAACTTCCCCGTTTGGAGGACAGCCATCCGATGTGAAGGAGGCTGTCATGGGCTACGTTTCCTGCTTTCCCTGATGCAGCGTTCCTGCCGTTTTCGCCACGTTTCTCTGTAGTCCTTGAGAAACGGTTCGCCACGCATTATAATTTCGTTTAACGAAAGTAGGGATAACTATGATCGAGGTGATGGTTCATCCGCATGCGCTCAAGCATGGTGTTCGGGAGGCTGATATTCGGTATGCTTGGGAGAACTTCATTCGGCAGAGGCAGCGCAGTGCTCCCCAAAGCGACCAGATCGTTTCCGTTGGCGTGAGCCCTCGGGGAGATCTTATCCAAATGGTCGGGGTGATCAACTCCCAGGGCGTACTTGTCTATCACGCGCTCACGCCGCCGACGGAAAACGTGATCCGAGAACTCGGTCTCGCAAGGAGGAAATAATTATGAAAAAGACTGCTGCGGAACTTGAGAAGATGTTCGACGTTACGGCCGAGCAGATTGCCGAGTGGGATGAGATGCTCGTTCAGGGAGATATCCCTGGTGTGCCGGTCGGCGAGGTCATTGTAGGGCGTCCGCTGAAATTCGGTGAGCATTTGAAGCTTGTGGGCTTTAAGGAAACCGAGCTTAAGATCGAGCAGATGGACGAGCGGGCGAGCAGCTTGGGCATGAAGCGATCCGATTATCTGCGCTGGCTCGTCGAGAGGGATCTTGCGGCGGCGGGCGTTGCCTAAACGGGGAGGGGCAGGAAGCATGATGGAAGAGAGCGAGCGCTTGGCGCGGTTTGAGACGGCGCTGGCCGATTGGGTGGCCGAGTGGGAGTCGGTGAATGCCACTCTTGATTCCCTCCGTGCCCAGGGCAAGACGCGTACGGCCACCTATCAGCAGCTCACGGCCCGCAAGCTGACGTTGAAGTCGGTGCTGGCTCCCTTCGAAGAACAGGGCCTTCTATGAGTGTGCCAGCTGACAATCGGGGCGAAGCGGGGGCGATGGCGTCGTTCTCGGAGCCGGTGCGAGAATGGTTCTCGGGGGCTTTCGGCGACCCCACGGCGGTGCAGACGCGGGCTTGGGATGCCATTGCTCGCGGCGATAACGCGCTCGTGATCGCGCCGACGGGCTCGGGCAAGACGTTGGCGGCGTTTCTATGGGCCATCGACGCGCTCATGGGTCAGAAGGCGGCCGCAGCGTCGAGCGGAGATCGATGGGCACGGGGCGTGCGCGTGCTGTACGTGTCGCCGCTGAAGGCTCTCGGTGCCGATGTGGATCGCAATTTGCAGGGTCCCCTGACGGCCATTACCGAGCTGGCCTGCGCGCAGGCGGCTGCGGTGGGGGCGGCCTCCTTCGAGGTGCGCACCGCCATGCGTACCGGCGACACCACGGCCGAGGAACGCCGCAAGATCGTGCGCAACCCTCCGGATATCCTCATCACGACGCCCGAGTCGCTCTATCTGATGCTGACCTCCCAGGCCCGCGAGGTGCTGCGCACCGTGGAAACGGTTATCGTAGACGAGGTGCATGCGCTGGCCGGTGACAAGCGCGGAGCGCACCTGTCGCTCTCGCTGGAGCGCCTGGACGATCTGCTGGAGCAGCCGGCTCAGCGCATCGGGCTGTCGGCCACGGTGCGCCCCCGTGACGAAATCGCTCGCTTTCTCGGTGGCGCGCAACCGGTCACAGTGGTGGCCACCGAGGCGCCGCCCAGCCTGGACCTCTCGGTGCGGGTGCCCGTGCGCGACCTGACCGCGGTACCTGCCTTCGACGGTTTCAAGGGAGCTGGCGACGGCACCGCGCACCTGGGCGGCGGCCCACGGCGCGCCGCTATCGAGACTGCATGGAAGTCGGATCGCGCCCTGCGCGCCGCCATGGCCGACGGTCCCGCCCCTACGGCCCACCCCGATAGTCGTGTGGGCATGGCCTCCATCTGGCCGCACATCGAGGCGGCCATTCTGGACGAGGTGCTGGCCCATCGATCCACCATCGTGTTCGTGAACTCCCGCGGCCTGTGCGAGCGGCTGACGGCGCGGTTGAACGAGCTGTACGCCAAGCGCATGGGCTTGGATGTGGCCCGATCGGAGCCAGCTGGCTATTGGAGTGATGCGGGCAGTGCTGGCAGCGATGGTGGTGCCGGGGGTGAGGCGCCCTCGCCAGCGGCTGCCGGCATCCGCGGTATCCCCACAGGAGCCGATGCCATGCGCACGGCGTCGGGCGCGGGCTTCCGTTCGGATATCGGCTCGACCACGGCCCTCGTCACCACCCCTTCGGTGGTCATCGCCAAGGCCCATCATGGCTCGGTGTCCAAAGAGAAGCGCCTGCAGGTAGAGCGGGAGCTGAAGGTCGGCGAGCTGCCCTGTGTGGTGGCCACCTCCAGCTTGGAGCTGGGTATCGATATGGGCTCCATCGACCTGGTGCTCCAGGTGGCCGCGCCGCCGTCGGTGGCGAGCGGGCTTCAGCGGGTGGGCCGCGCGAACCACCAGGTGGGCGGCCGTTCCCAGGGCATCATCTATCCGCGCACGCGGGTGGAGGTGCTGGATGCGGCGGTGATGGCCGAAGGCATGGCGGCCGGCGCCATCGAGAGCACCCGTGTGGTGCGCAACGCCTTAGACGTGCTGGCCCAGCAGACCGTGGCCGCGGTGGCCATGGCCCCCGAGGGGCTGTCCGCCGATCAGTGGCTCGCCTGCGTGCGGCGCTCGGCCTGCTACGCCGATCTGGGGCGCCGTTCTTTCGAAGGGGTGCTCGACATGCTCGCCGGTCGTTATGGGTCGGGAGAGGTGGCCGAGTTCGCCCCGCGCATCCTGTGGGATCGCGAGACGGGTCTTTTGAAACCGCGGCCCGGCTCCCAGCGCCTGGCGGTCACGGCGGCAGGCACCATTCCCGATCGCGGCATGTTCTCGGTGGTGCTCCCCGAGGGCAACGCGAAGCAAGGGCGTCGCCGGGTGGGCGAGTTGGACGAGGAGATGGTGATGGAGTCGCGGGTGGGCGATATCATCGCCCTCGGCACCAGCACCTGGCGCATTCAGGAAATCAACGCCGATCGCGTTATCGTGGAGCCGGCTCCCGGTCGCGCTGCCCGCCTGCCCTTCTGGCACGGTGAGGCCATCGGACGCCCCTACGAGACGGGTCGTGCCCGCGGTGCGCTAGTACGCGCCCTGGACGCGGGTCTCACACAGGCTGCGGTGTCTTCCGATACAGATGGCTCCGACAGCATCGGTGCTTCCCGGTTCGAAACGGCCGACGAGGCTGCCGCGGTCTTGGCGCCCATTGTTCCTTCGGCGCTGAATGAGGATGCGCGGCGCAATCTGGGGGCGCTCATGGTGGCCCAGCGGGAGTGTACGGGCGCAGTGCCCACCGATCGGTGTCTCGTGGTGGAGCAGTGCACCGACGAGGCGGGAGATTGGCGCGTCATCCTGCACTCGCCCTTCGGGCGGCGGGTGCACGAGCCCTGGGCCCTGGCCGTGGCCCACCGCATCACCACCACGCTGGGTTTCGATCCCCAGGTCTCGGCGGCCGACGACGGCATCCTGTTGCACGTGCCCCTCAGCGAAGATGCGCTGCCCGGGCCTGAACTGTTCCTGTTCGACCCCGACGAGCTGGAGGCCATCGTGCGCGAGCGCGTGGGCTTCACGGCCCTTTTCGCTGCCCGCTTTCGCGAATGTGCGGCCCGGGCTCTGCTCGTGTCGCCCACGGCTCCGGGCAAGCGGGCGCCTCTGTGGCAGCAGCGCCTGAAAGGCGGTCAGCTGTTGGAGGCCGCGCGCCAAGAGGAGGATTTCCCCATCATTCTGGAGGCCATGCGCGAATGTCTGCAGGACGTGTTCGACCTGCCGGCCTTGCACGAGGTGATGACCGGACTTGCGGCCGAGACCATCAAGATCAGCGAGGCGCGCACTCTGGTGCCGTCGCCCTTCGCGGCCCCGCTCGTGTTCGGCTATCTGGGCGAGCATCTCTACGAGGGCGACTTGCCCCACGCCGAACGTCAGGCATCGCTTTTGGCCGTGGATCCGGCTCTGCTCAGCGAGTTGTTGGGTGCTGGCGCGGTGGAAGAGATGCTGGATGAGGCCGTGGTGGCTCAGGTGGCTGCGGAATTGCAGCGCACGGCCGTAGGCTGGCAGGTGCGCGGCATGGAGGGCGTGGCCGATCTTCTGCGCGAGTTGGGTCCCCTGACGGTGGATGACATCGCCGTGCGTGCGGTGCCGGCGGGCGCGGCGAAAGCCCAGGCGGTGTCTGACATTGCCGGCGATGAATCGGCGGTTGAGGATGTCGCCGTGTCCCCGTCGGCAAACGCTTTCGTCGATGGAGATGAAGCGAGCGGCGAAGATATTGCCGCGGTACCTGTTATGGAGCTGGCAGCCGTCAGGGCGCTTCTCAAGCAGCTGGAAGCCGAGCATCGGGCGTTCCCGGCGTTGATCGGCGGCGAAGAGCGCTGGGCGGCCGCCGATGACGGATCGCGGTTGCGGGCAGTGCTGGGTCTGGCGGTGCCCTCCTGGGCGGCGCCGCTGCCGACGGCTGAGGAGGGGGCTCTCTTGTCGCCCTCGTCAATCGTTTCGGCAATTGCTTCCGAAGCGGTTTCCTCGGGCGCCGTGGCTGTCAAGCCTCTCGATGGGCTTGTGGCGCGCTTCGCTCGCACCCATACGTTGTTCGATGCCGAAGCCGTAGCCGTGGGGCTGGGGATCGGTCCGGCCCTGGTGTCGGATTCGCTCGAACGGATGGCCGCCGAGGGGCGGCTCGTACGTCTCGGCCACGACCGTTGGGCCGATGCCGGAGTACTACGGCGCTTGCGCTCCCGCTCGCTGGCCCGGGCCCGTGAGGCTGTGCGCCCCGTAGGCACTGATGCTTATCTGCGCTTCCTTCTGCAGCGCCAGGCCATTGCCACGGTCGATGAGCCGTCGCTGGCGGGCATCGACGGCGTGGCCCAGGTGATCGCCCAGTTCGAGGGCGCCTATCTGCCCATGGCCCAGTGGGAGTCTACGGTGCTGCCCCTGCGCGTGCCCGATTATCGTCCCACAATGCTCGATGAGCTGATCGCGAGCGGCGAGGTGCTATGGGCCGCCTCGACGGTGGGCGACGATCATGTGGTGGCATTTTTCCCTACCGATTCACCCTTGGCGCCCTTGCTGGTGGACGACGCCATGGGCGTGGTTGCATCCTGTGTGCCTGAGCCGGGCGCGCGGTTTGCGTTATCGACGGCATTGCCGGCGGCGTTGGACAAGGGGCCGAAGGAAGGGCGAGGGGAAGGCGTTTCGCCCCAAGAGGGCTTCTCCGAAGAGTGCACCGCACCGGTCTTGGCTGAGGTGGTGCGTCAGGCGCTCGTGACGCGGGGGCCGGTGACCTTCCGCGCTCTGGTCGACGAAGTAGCGCGGCGGATGGATCCCTCCGGGGCCACCGAACGCGCCGTGGCCGAAGCATTGCAGGGGCTTGTGTGGGCCGGGGCCGCCACCAACGATGGGCTCGGTTTTCTGCGGGCCGGTGGCCTGACGGCTGCCGCAGCTGTGCCCCGTAGCGGCGGTCAGGAGCCGCCGCCCTCGCGTCGCCGGGCGAGCAGCCGGCGCGGGCGATCGCTGCGCGCCGAGATGCGCGCTCAGGCACGGGCCACGGTGGTGGCGCGCCAAGGGGCGACGATGGCTTTCGATGCCGCCCTGGCTGGCCGCTGGTCGGCGTTGGCGCCGACGGCCCAAAGCTCTACGGTACAGGCCGTGGCGCTGGTGGAATCGCTGCTCGACCGCTACGGCGTGGTTACGCGTGACATTGCTCTGGCGGCGGGCGTTCCCGGGGGCCTCTCAACTTTGTATCCGGTGCTGCGCGCCATGGAGGATGCCGGTGAGTTGATGCGTGGCATGTTCGTCGACGGCATGGGTCCCGCCCAGTTCGCCGTCCGTGAGACGGTCGAGATCCTGCGCACCTTCGCCGACGTTCCCGAGGTTGCCAATGCTTCCGCCGCTTCCGATGTCGCTGCCGCTCCGACCGATGCCCTGCCGGCGTCGCTCCGTTCCTCGGCTGCCTCCCTTGTCGTGCTTCCTGCCGACGACCCCGCCTGTCTGCTGGGCGCGGGCATTCCCTGGCCCGAGGTGGCTTGGGAGGCGGCCGGTGATGCCCCGGCGGTGGACGCGGCTTTGGTGGCAGCGAAGCCGAACCGCCGCGAGGGCGCTTTGGTGGTGCTGGCTGGCGGCGCGCCCGTGCTGTGGGCGGCCCCGCGGCTGAAGTCGCTCCTGGCGTTCACCGCCGACGAGGCCGTTCTGGCCGCTGCTACCGAGGCGCTGGTGGGTGCTGTGCGCACGGCACTGAAACGGGAGGGCTCGGCGGCGGCGCGCCGCAAGATCATTGTGACCTACTTCAACGGGCGCGATGTGCTGGCCACGCCCGCCGCTGTGTGGCTCCAGGAAGCGGGCCTCGTGCGTCTGCCCGACGGTCTGCGCCTCTACACGAGCCCCTTCTAGGGGCGCGCTCGGCGGCCCGCGTTGCTAAACGAGCACCGCCGCCAGACTGCGCGTCATCTGAGCGCACTCCGGCTCCGAAATCGGCCACCAACTTCCCGCCCTCCGACTCCTTGTAGGGGCGGCTTTCAGGCCGCCCTGTGGCGACACAAAAAAGCGGGCACCCCGCGCGCTCTCTCGAAGCGCAGGGTGCCCGCCCATAAAGTACGCAGTCGCGATCCCCTTAACGCGCCGGCGTACGCCGAAGAAGGTAAAGGGAAGCGGGTGGCGGCCAGAAAGGAGAGCCGCCACCCAGGAATCCCGCCGAGACGAGTCAGCGGTCTTCCGAAAGCCCTTGATGGAGCGGAACGGCCGCGGCCCCAATGGCCCCAAAAAGACCGTTGCCGTTTTGGCCCGCTCCCAGAGGAACGATGGTTACTATAGTTTTTGAATTCCCTTGCCGCCATCGTCGCTCTGTGGTAACGTCATCGCACTTTTTGAGTAATGCCTGACCATTGAAGGAAATGCCCTATGGAAAACCCCCTGGCGTCCGACGCGGTCCTTGATAAGGAAAACGCTGCGCCCTTCGTGCCCCGTCCGCGCCACCTGGCCCTATGCGCCTTTGTCATGACGCTGTTGGCCTACACTCCCACCATGACCTCGTTCGAGGAAGCGCCGCACCTTGCCGCTTTGGCCGATACGTTTCTGTTCGCTTTCCTGCTCGCCACAGTGCTGGCGGCGGCGACGCTCACACTCGCTGCGCTCCAGGGGGAGCGCGGCATGGGGGAGCGTCGCGGAATCACGGTGGGCGCGGTGAGCGCCTACGCGGTGGGAACGCTCGGGTTCGTTTTGCTGCTGTTCGCGCCGACGGCCATGCCCGTCCTGGCGGTGGTAGCGGGTCTGTTGGCTGGGGCGGCCCTGCCCTGGATTGTGGTGGCCTGGGCTCGTCGAGTGGCGGCGCCCATGGATCACGCGCTGGTGCTGTGCGCCTTCGTTGTGGTAGCAACCTCCTTCGGCGGTTGGCTGCTCACCCTGCTGCCTCTGCACCTGCTGGCGCCCTTGTTCTGTCTGCTGGTCATGGTGTCCGTGGCGCCTCTTATCCTGGTGGAGCCCCTCGCCTTCGAGGCCGCCGAAACGGCACGCCCGGGAAATCGCCTGGGACGGCTGGCTTCGGTGACGTGGTTGCCGCTGCTGGGCCTGGCGATCTACGGGTTCATGACCGATGTGATGACCCACAGCGCCTTCGGTGTGGTGCGGGCCTCTTTCGTGGGCGGCCTCGTGGCCGCGGCCGTGGTGTTCGGCGCTTGCCTGCGCTGGGCCAAGCGTCCGTTGGTGCCCTGGTTCTACCGGGTGCTGGTGCCGCTGCTCGGCGCAGTCTTCATCGTGCTGGGGTCGTTTCCCGCGAATACCTTCCCCCACGACGCCTCCACGGTGGCGCTCTACGGCTTCTACATCGTGCTGGCCCTGCTGGGCTGCGCCCTGTTCTTGGCCGTGGTGCACGGTGGCGAGCTGGCGGCCGATCTGGCCTGTGGATTCGCTGTAGCGGTGGTGAGCACTGCCGCACTGGTGGGTCAGATCTTGTCGACGGTGCTCATGGTCACCCATGATTTCGGTCCCTGGCTCACGGCGCTCACGGGGCTGTTCATCGCGGTGCTGCTGGTATTTTTGGGCCGCACGGCCTGGGATGCCCTCGTGACGCCCACCGAAGAGGCGCCCGGGGCGTCCTCGACGACGGAAACGTCCGTCCCCGAGATGTCCATGCGCGACACTCTGGAGTCGCGCTGCGCCGAGGTGGCCGCCACCGCCGCGCTCTCGCCGCGTGAGGCCGAAGTCCTCGCCTATCTGGCCCGCGGCTTCAACCCCGCTTACATCGCCAAGGAACTGGTACTCTCCATCAGCACCGTGCGTACCCACGTGCGCAACATCTATCGCAAGCTGAGCATCAACAAACGCGAGGAGCTGCTGCACCTCATCGACGGCGACTAGTCGCGATGGGGCGGCTCTCAGTCTTCTTCCACCAGTTCCCCGTACAGCTCGTACAGCGCGGGGAAGGTGCGCTTGATGCTGACGGGCCTGAAGCTGTCACGCTCCACCACACACAGGGTGAGCAGGCCGTCCACCAGCGGCTTGTCGGTGGCCGGGTCGTCGCCCTCGCGAAAGACCTGTTGGCGGTAGATCGTTTTCATGGGCAGGTTCTTCACCACGCTCGTGCGCACAAAACCGCGCTCGCCGTAGCGCAGCGGGCGATGGTAGTGCAGCTCCAAATCGTAGATGGGGCTCATATAGCCCGCCTGCTCGATGGTCTCGTTGTAGGGGTATCCCACGGCGTTCAGAAAATCGATGCGCGCGTCCTCGAAGTACAGCAGATAGTTCGCGTGATACACCACGCCCATCATGTCGGTCTCCCCGTAGCGTACGGTTATGGGCGTATCCACGTGCATGGCTTCGCTCGCTTTCTTGGAGGTCTCGCCCGGACGCGACTCGAAAGCGAGCCGTCACGGGCCTTTTCACGCTTTCGATTATAGCCGTCCCGCTCCCGAAAGCACGGGCGGGACGGCGGGCGCGCCTAATCCAGGTGGAAGAGCACCGGCAGGTCCACCGAGACCGGGGAGTTGTCGTCGTTGGTCTCCATGATGTCGGCCATGAAGTCCCACCACTTCCGATTGATGGCCGTGTCGGCCCCGGCGGCCCAGCGCTCGGGGTCGTCGATCTCGATGTAGCCGAACAACGTGAGCGTGTCCGGGTCCAGCGCGATAGTGTAGTTGCGGCCACCATGCTCATGGATCATGGCCACCATCTCGGGCCACAGCTCGTTGTGGCGCCGCTCGTATTCTTCCTCCATGCCGGGGTACAGCTGCATCTTGAACGTCTTGATCATAAGGGCTCCTTCAATACGACGGGATCTACCGCGGCATTATAGAAAACGCCCCGCTTCCACAAGGGGAAACGGGGCGTTTGGAACGGGGCCGTAACGAGGGCGAGAGCCGTAACGAGGCGACGAATGCAGCAGCGACCTCAGCCGCGCGCCGGCTGCCACGGCGTTCGCCCCCTAGTTCTTCAGCGAGTTCAGAGGCGCGGGCATCCGGCCGCCGCGGTGGGCGAAGACGGTGCCGGCGTAGGGGTTCACGGGCATGACCGGGGCGTAGCCCAGAAGGCCGCCGAAGTCCAACTGGTCGCCCACGGTGCGCCCGATGGCGGGGATGAGGCGCACGGCCGTGGTCTTGTAGTTGATCATGCCGATGGCGCACTCGTCGGCGATGATGCCGAAGATGGCCTCCTGGGTGGTGTCGCCCGGCACGGCGATCATGTCGAGGCCCACGGAGCACACGCAGGTCATGGCCTCCAGCTTATCCAGGGACAGCGCCCCGTCCTCGGCGGCGCGGATCATGCCGGCGTCCTCGGACACGGGGATGAAGGCGCCGGA
>CANSES010000016.1 GCA_947645965.1 uncultured Enterorhabdus sp.
GTCAAGGTTCCGCGGTCCTTCCGACCGCCGCCGTCTCTCGCGAGCGGCGCAAGGAGATACTTTACGTTACCTCTCGGCTGCTGTCAACTCGTTCACAAAGTCTTGACAACTTCGCCTTCTCGCTTGACGGGCATGGAGCCCTTCGCCGAGGCTGTCTTTTGCATCTCCGAAAAAGACAGCTTGCATATATTACCTTCTCTGGGATTTTGCGCAAGGGGTAATTTTTAATTTCTCGAAAAATTTTCCCCTTGCGAGGGCGCCCGCACCCCCGAAGACAAGAAAGACCAGTATACTGGGCCAAACAACGACTCCTAGTAAGGATGCTTTATGGCGCAGGTCCACCGAAACCCGAATACGAGCCCCCGCCCCTTCGCCCTATCCGACGAAGCGGCGCCCGCACTGGCCGGCTCCCCCCGCAGCCGGGCCGAGGCCCCCCTGCCGCTGCCGGCCAAGGCCTCTGAGGCCCTTGCCATTATAGAAGCAGCCGGGGGCGAAGCCTGGTGCGTCGGCGGCTGCGTGCGCGACGCCCTGCTGGGGCGCCCCGTCCACGACGTGGACATCGCTGCCAGCCTCCCCTGGCCCGCGACGCAGGCCGCCTTCCGTGCGGCGGCCTGGAACACCGTGGAGACCGGCGTGGCCCACGGCACGCTGACGGTCATCAGCGAGGGCGAGCCCTTCGAGATCACCACCTACCGCTGCGACGGCACCTACAGCGACGGCCGCCATCCCGATGAGGTGACCCCCGCGGCCACCATCAAGGAGGACCTGCGCCGCCGCGACTTCACCATAAACGCCCTGGCCTACCATCCCGAGCGCGGCATCATCGATCCCTTCGGGGGCATCACCGATATGGAGGCGGGGCTTTTGCGCTGCGTGGGCGATCCCACCACGCGCTTCGAGGAAGATGCCCTGCGCATCCTGCGGGGCTGTCGCTTCGCCTCCCAGCTCGGCTGCGCCATCGAGCCGGCCACCTTCGAGGCCATGGTCGCCTCGAAGTACCTGCTCCAGAAGGTCTCGGGCGAGCGTGTCTACCACGAGCTTGAGCGCTTCTTCTGCGGCGACTTCGTCCACGACGCGCTCATGGCCACCGTGGATGTGCTGGCTTTCGTGCTGCCGGAGCTGGTGGCCATGAAGGACTGCCCCCAGGTGACGCCCTATCATATATATGATGTGCTCGAGCATACCGCCTTCGTGCTGCAGCACACGCCGCCCACGCCCCTCGGCCGCTGGGTCGCACTCTTCCATGACATGGGGAAACCAGCCGCGGCCTTCTTCGAAGAGCGCGATGGTCAGCCCGTGGAACATTTCTACGGGCACCCGTGGATCAGCGCCAACCTGGCCGAGGGCATCATGCACCGCCTGCCCTTCCCCGCCTGGCTGCGCCGCGACGTGCCGCCCTTGGTGCACCGCCACGATGACGAGGTGGCCCCCACGCCCCGAGCCGTGCGCCGGGCCCTGGCGCGTTTGGGCGGCCGGGTCGATCTCTTCGAGGCGCTGTGCGACATCAAGCGAGCCGACGCCCTGTCCCAGGCGCCCTTCTGTGCCCCGCGGGCCGATACGGCTGAAGAGTTGCGCCAGCTGCTGCACGAGGTGCTGGCCGCCGGCGACGCCTTCACGGTGAAGCAGCTGGCCATCGGCGGCGGCGATGTCATGGCCTTAGGGATAGAAGCGGGGCCGGAGGTGGGCCGCATCCTGCAGGCCTGTCTCGACGCTGTCATTGACGGTGCGCTGCCCAACGACCAGGAGGCCCTGCTGGCCTTCGCCCGTGAGCAGCGGGCCTAGATCTTCCCCATTCCAGGAATGAACAACGAAAAGGGCCGCCCCGAGGGCGGCCCTGAAAGTTCTGGTAGCTCCGACCGGATTCGAACCGGCGACCTCCGCCTTGAGAGGGCGGCGTCCTAAACCGCTAGACGACGGAGCCACATAGTGCGCTTGCGAAAAGCCGGGAGACGGTGCCTCCCGGCCCGGATTCCTTGGTAGCTCCGACCGGATTCGAACCGGCGACCTCCGCCTTGAGAGGGCGGCGTCCTAAACCGCTAGACGACGGAGCCACGAATGCTTCCTGCGAAAAATGGCTGGGGTGGAAGGAGTCGAACCCTCACATACGGCACCAGAAACCGCTGTCCTGCCATTAGACGACACCCCAACGACACTTCTTCGCATGTACCGCAAAAGCGGTAAGCGCAAGTTGATATATTAAGGATTAGCCCCTTACCCGTCAAGACCCAATTTCATCTTTTTTGAAACCGACGGTCGACGGCAGTTGAGGGGTGCGGGCGTTCGCCGCAGGAGGCTTTCCCCTCCCTAGGATTCGACCTGATCAGTCGGCTCTTCCGCCAGAGGCGTGCGCCACTCGCAAGGGTCGGGGGCGGCCAGGGCGCGAATGCCCTGGATGATGATCTCCACGCCATCGGCAAAGGCCTCGTCGGTATAGGCGCCGGCGACCACGCGCTGCCACAAAGGCAGAGATTCCCCCAACGGCGTTTCTGCACATTCGGTCCCGGAAGCGCCCATCTCGACCGTTGCCGAGCGCATGGGACAAGAGACTTCAGCTTGAAGCGCGAGTGCATTTCCGATGAACCCCGTCAAATACGCATCGACCAGAGCCCACGCCTGGGTGAGCACCTTCTCGGGCATACCCTGAGCCAAATAAAGCGACACCACCCTGTCAGTATGGCGGGCGAGGCCCGCTTTCCCCGCTTCAGGCGACACCTCGATGCGCGACAACTCGGGATGAGCCATCTCCGCACGATAGATGGACGACATCGTACGACGCATCGTGTCGTCCCACGCTTCTCCGGGAATAGGAGCGGTATCCGCCGTGTCCATGAAGCGCTCGAGTACGGCAGCAAGCAGGGCCTCTCTCGAGGGAAAGTAGCCGTACACGGCCATGGCCGACGCGCCAAGTTCGCGCCCAAGGGAGCGCATGGTGAAAGTGGCCAGACCATCACGTTCGATGAGCTCGGTAGCTGTCGAAACGATGCCATCGGCCGTCAGGGCGGCCCGCTGCACTTGCTTATCTTGCTCGGCCATGGACTTCCCTTCCTTCAGCGCCATTCGCTCATGCAACTCGTCAGTATAGGCGAAGCGGCGCACCGCCTCCGGCACGCCGCTTCTCGCCCATCCTAAATTCAGATGACAGCTTAGGCTGCACCCAGCCCCTGCTCGGGATTGTGCGGCCAGGAATGGCACTTGGTGCACTGGTTGTCGGTGACCTCCTTGTCCTTGGCGTGGCAGTTCACGCAGGAGTTGGGGCCGCCATGGATGGAGTCGTGGGGGTTGGAGAGCCCGTAGTCGGCCGTCAGGACCGCCACGGCCTCGTAGGAGCCGCCGTGGCAGGACATGCACTGCTCATCGGACTCGTACATGCCGTCGCCGGTGGCCGCCATCTCGGTGTGGGCGTCGTCGGCCGCCTCGTCGTTGGTGGCCGGAGCGGCCGGCGCGCACGCGGCCAAAACCAGGGCCAGAGCGGCCACGCAGGCCACTGCGCCCAGCTTGATCATGTTCTTCTTCATAGGATTATTCCCCCTTCACCGCATGCTCGGCGGCCACGAACCCGAAGGTGATGGCTCGGCCGATGGACGTTCCCGGAATATGGCGCGGGTAGTTGCCCGCAAAGAAGTTGCCCGAGGCGTTGCCCACGGCATACAAGCCCTCGATGATCTTGTCGTCCCCATCGAGCACTTGACAGTCGCCGTTGATGGTAAGGCCACCGCCAGTGGCCAGCACGCAACTGTTGGTGGTCAGGGCAAAGAAGCGCTTGCCCGTAAACGGCATGGTCGCCGCAAGGTCGCGATTGAAGTCTTCGTCGACACCATGAGCGAAGAAGCCGTTGTAGCGCTCGATAGTGGCGGCAAGATTGTCTCCATCGATGCCACAGGCAGCGCCCAACTCCTCGGGCGTGGCGCCTTCAAAAAGCCAACCCTTGTCCTTGAACTCCTGGATGGTGGCATCGTCGCCCATGCCCTCCATCATGTTCTCGTCGAACACCTGGAAACAGCCAGCGCCATAGCCGGGCTGAGCATTCTGTGCATTGGACACCGCCTGGAACGGCAGATCCTCGCGGACAAAGCGCTTGCCCTCGGGGTTGATCATGAGCCCAAAGTAGATGGCATTCCAGGTGCGGGCATCGAAGAACGAGTCGGGATTGCCCCAGCGGAAGTTCATGACCGGCTGCGGGCAGGGATCCATCTGGGCGCCCACCTTGATACCCATGAGGTGGCCGTCGCCGGTGGTGCCCCAACCGGGATTCCACCAGCTGGAGGTGGCGTAATCCTCGGGACGGGTCCAAGCTTCCATGAGCTCGGGATTGGCATCGTAGCCACCCGTGGCCAGGATGACGCCCTTGGCAGCGTTGATCTGACCGTAAGTGCCATCGGGATTCTTGACGACAGCACCGGTCACACGATTGCCATCGCGCACCAGTTGCACGGCCGGTGTGGAGAAGCGCAGCTGCAGGTTGCTGTACTGCTTGGCCACTTCCTGCATTTCCAAGCACACGTAGATGCCCGAATAGCCGGAACGCACGCCAGCATCAGGCGGCAGACAGGGGCTGTCGTAGAAACCGAGCTCGGTAGGAATGAGATTGGTCACGGCGGGCATGCCATTGGTGGAGGGAGCCTCCTCAACCGGCGTGATGACGAAACCGTTGGAGCCTTTGTCGAGCATAGCCTGCCAGAAGTCAGTGGCCTCGCCAGAACGGTCTACGTAGGTGCGGATAGGCTCAGGACGCACGCGCCAATAGGCGGCACGGTACATCTCGTCCAGCAGATGCACTTTGTTGATCTCGATACCTTCCTGGCATTTGGCATTCACCGCGCCAAAGCACTCGAAACAGCCGCGGCCCTTGGACATTTTCTCGATGCAAATGACGTTAGCGCCCTCTTCAGCACCCTTCAGGGCAGCCATGAGGCCGGCAATACCGGCACCCACAACCAGCAGATCGCAATCCTCGGTGGCGGCGATCTCGTCAGCGGCGATCTCGCGGTCCTCGAAGGCCACCGGGCCGCGCGGGCCGGGGCAGGCCGCCTTCTTCACGGGCACCCATGCGGTCTCGCAGGCCAGGCCGTAGGCGTTGGCCGCCTCGGTCGCTTCGGCACCGTCGGCCGCCACCGCCGTCTGGGCACCGCCCAGCACGGCGAACGCTCCCGCGGCCGCGCCGACCACGCCGGCGCCGCGCAGGAAGTCTCGTCTTGATACGTTCGTTCCTTCCATAGTTCCTCCTCGGTTCCCCGGGCCCCTCGCGAGGCCCATCCCAGTGGGTCCGCCGATGCTCTCCTCGGATCGCTGCGGACTTTACACCGTAAACGTACGATGTAAAGCACATCATAGACCCCTTTCCTTACAATGTAAATACATAATTTCAGCAAATCCAGGGAAGAAAAAAGCCGACCGCGGGAAGCGGCCGGCTCGAGAGGTGCGCAGCGAATGAGCCTAGCAAGGCACGGGCCCGTAGCGCCACATGTGGTTCAGAGGACCGCTGCCGCGACCCAGGTCGAGTCCGTCCGCCAAAGCGCCGGCCACGTAGGCCTTGGCCTCGCGCACGGCCACGTCCACGGCGAAGCCCTGGGCCAGGTTGCAGGCGATGGCCGAGGAGAGCGAGCAGCCGGTGCCGTGGGTGTTGGCGGTCTCGATACGCGGCCCGCGCAGCCAGATGCGCTCGCCGTGGACCAGGCGCAGATAGTCGTCGGCCGTGTCGGGCTCGCCCACCCCATGGCCGCCCTTGATCATGATGGCGGGCACGCTCGGCGCCCCTTCTCCGTCATCGGGCGCCGTGGCTGCGGCGGCCACGCAGCGCTCGGCGATCAGCTCGGCGGCGCGCTGCACGTCCTCGGGACAGGCGATGGCCATGCCCGCGAGCACCTCGGCCTCGGGGATGTTGGGGGTGATCACCTCGGCCAGGGGGAATAGATGCGCCACCAGCGCGTCCACGGCCTCATCGGCGATGAGCGCCGAGCCCGAGGTGGCCACCATCACCGGATCGACCACGATGTGCGCGGCCCTATGACGGCGCAGCCCGTCGGCGATGGCCCGCACGATGGCGGGCGACGACACCATGCCCACCTTCACCGCGTCGGGGCGGATGTCGTCGAACACCACGTCGATCTGCTGGGCCACAAAGGCCGGCTCCACTTCTTCCACCCCGTAGACGCCCGTGGTGTTCTGGGCCGTCAGGGCCGTCACCACGCTCTCGGCGAACAGCTGGTGGGAGCAGATGGTCTTCATATCAGCCTGGATACCCGCGCCTCCGCTGGAATCGGAGCCGGCGATGGTGAGAACTGCTTTCATAGGGGCCTACCCTTCGATGAACTTCACGGCCTCATCGGTATCGATGACCTTCGCAGCGTAGCACACCTTCATATACTCGATGCCCTCTTCCTGGTTTCCCACGAGGAAGGTTGCCGTCGCGTCATCCACCACGATGATATTGAAGTTGTTGAAGTAGGCATCGGCCACGGTGTGCTTCACGCAGATGTTCGTGTCCATGCCGCAGCAGATGAGCGTGTCCACCCCCAGCTCGTTCAGCAACAGGAGCAGCCCGGTCTGGAAGAAGCCGCTGTAGCGGCGCTTCTCCACCACATAATCGGTGGGCTGCGGGTCCAGCAGCGGGGACGTCTGGGCCTGGGGAGTGCCGGCGATACCGTGGTTGCCCCACAGGGCCAGCTCGCGGTCGATGCCGGGCAGGTGCGCGTCGTTGGAGAAGATGACGGGCATGCCGGCGGCGCGGGCGGCCGTGGTCAGGCGCGCCGTCTGCTGCATGGGGGGCAGCAGCAGCGCCTCCAAAGGCGTGCCCGTGGGATCGCTCAGCTCGTCGATGACGAGCAGGGCGCACTTCGCGCGGTCGATGGCGTCCAGATTCACCAGATCGTTGTTGTTCTCGTCTCCCAGCATGATCGTCCTCTCTCGATGGCGGCCGCAAGGCGGCCCGGCCAGGGTTTGCAGGTGGCCCCTCCCTTAGCGGGGCAGTACCCCATCCATGATACGGGAAAGCTCGCGCGTGGCCGCCGCTATATCGTCGGCGGCGAAGATGGCGCTCACCACGGCGGCGCCGTCCACGGCCAGGTCGGACAAAAGCGGCAAAGTGTCTGCATTGATGCCGCCAATGGCCACGATGGGGATGTCCACCGCCGCGGCAATGGCGCAAAACTCCTCGGGCGAGAGCACGCCGGCCTCGGGCTTGGTGGCCGTGCCGCGCACGCCGCCCACCCCCAGGTAGTCGGCCCCAGCCGCCTCGGCGGCGCGGGCCTGGGCCACCGTCTGCACCGACACGCCCACGATGGCCTCGGGACCGAGCAGCGCCCGGGCCCGCTCGCAGGCCATGTCGTCCTGGCCCACGTGCACCCCGTCGGCGCCCACGGCCCGCGCCACTTCCACCGCGTCGTTCACGACGAAGGGAACGCCGGCGGCCCGGCACAGGGCCAAGAGTTCGGCGGCCTCCGTGCGCAGGGTGGCCTCGTCGGCCCCCTTGTGGCGCAGCTGCACAAAGGTGGCCCCGCCCTCAAGCGCCTCTTCCACGCACGAGGCCAGGGTGCGCTCCCCCAGCCACGCATTGTCGGTCACCGCGTATAAGCGCAGCGCGGCCTTCAGATTTTTCTTATCGAACACGACCGCTCCCCTCTTCCGCATCCAGGTTGACAACCAAACCGTCCATGATGTCGTTCACCGTCTTCATGGCGCACATCTTGCCGCACATGGTGCAGGTGCCCTCGGTGGAGGGCGGGGCGCTCTCGAAGACGGCGCGGGCGCGGGCCGGATCCAGGGCCAGGTCGAACATCTCGTCCCAGGCCACGCGGCGCCGGGCGTCGCTCATGCGGTTGTCGCGCTCGCGGGCACCGGGCACGCCCTTGGCGATGTCGGCTGCGTGGGCGGCGATCTTCGTGGCCACCAATCCCTCGCGCACATCGGCCGCATCGGGCAGGCGCAGATGCTCGGCCGGGGTCACATAGCACAGAAAGTCGGCGCCCGTGGTGGCCGCGATGGCGCCGCCGATGGCGGCCGTGATGTGGTCGTAGCCGGGGGCGATGTCGGTTACGAGCGGCCCCAGCACGTAGAAGGGGGCGTCATGGCACAGGCGCTTCTGCAGCTTCATGTTGGCGGCGATCTCATCCAGCGCCATATGCCCTGGGCCCTCCACCATCACCTGGACGCCCGCGTCCCAGGCCCGGCGCGTGAGCTTCCCCAGCTCCACCAACTCGGTGATCTGGGCGGCATCGGTGCCGTCGTAGCCGCTGCCGGGACGCATGGCGTCGCCGAGCGAGATGGTCACGTCGTGCTCGTGCAGGATGGCCAGCACCTCGTCGTAGTACTCGTAGAAGGGGTTCTCGCGCCCCGTGGCCTCCATCCAGGCGAAGATGAGCGAGCCGCCGCGGGACACGATGTTGGTGAGGCGCCCCGTCTCCTTGAAGGACTCGATAACCCGGCGGTTCATGCCCGCGTGGATGGTGACGAAGTCCACGCCATCCTCCGCGTGGGCCCGCACCACTTCCAAGAAGTCTTCGGGCGTGATGGCGATGAGGGCCTTTTCCAAATAGCCGATGGCGTCGTACATGGGCACCGTGCCGATCATGGCCGGCGACTGCTCGATGAGCTTCGTGCGGAAGGCGGCCGTCTTGCCGGAGTTCGACAGGTCCATGATGGCGTCGGCCCCCAGCTCCAGGGCCACGGCCACCTTCTCCCATTCCGTGGCCCCGTCGGCCATGTCCCCCGAGATGCCG
Organism: uncultured Enterorhabdus sp.; assembly: GCA_947645965.1. The sequence continues at coordinate 8,715 of CANSES010000016.1, forward strand.
AGGTTCACATTCACCTTGGTGGTCAGCGGCACGCCGTCCAAGGTAGAGCCCACCCCACCCGGCACCAGGCTTGCGTGGTGAATGTTGGCGGGAATGGCGATGCGGCCCATGGCCACGGCGGCGCGGATGGCCTCGGGATCGCGGCCCTCGGCAGCGGCCACGGCAGCCATCTGGGGCGTGACGACGCCCGCACGGGCGTAATCGATCTGGGTGACGGGTGCGCCCGAGGTGGCGCAGGATACAGAGGTCGTGCGATCTTCGATCATGGAACTCCCTTCGTTGGCATTACCCACAGCAGGTTCGGCGGGTCGAAGCGTTGCGGCGCCTCCTCTCAGCCTGCCCGGCCGCCCATGCGGCTGCAAGCTCCCCAGATATGCGGTTGCCAGATCAGTATAGGGAACCCTGCGGCGACGCGGGGGCTATAGGGGCAGGAACACGGCCAAGGTGCCGCTTTCGACGGAGATGCGGGCGGCCGTGCCCACCATCTCGTTGGACAGGCCCCAACTCGTGCGATTGGTGAGCGTCGCGTCGGTCAGGCCGTACTTCAACCCCGTCTCGTTCACACCCCGGGCCTCGTCAGACAGGGAGAACACCGAGACGATGCCCTCGTCGGCCGCCTCAATGGCCAGCTCGCCGGGTCCGGCGAGCAGCACGATGCGCTCTCGCTCCCCCACGGCCTCCACCTTCAAGCCCCGCTCGGCGAAGGCGGCCAGCAGCAGCAGGTTCGCCAGGGTGTGGTCGAGCCGGCCGCCCAGCACGCCGTAGACCACCACGGCCTCGGCCCCACGGGCCACGGCCTCTTCCAGGGCCAGCTCCATATCCGAGGCATCCTTTTCGGGGGGAAACCTGCGCACGGGCACGTCTTCGGGCGCATAGCCCAGCGAGTCGAAGTCGCCCAGGACCAGATCGGGCACGCAGCCCCCCGTCGCGAGCGAGGCGAAGCCGCCGTCGGCGGCGATGACCGCGTCGAAGGCACTGGCCGCGCGCCGAGCGGCGAAATGGGCGCCATTGAAATCCGAGGCGCCGACGAGGGCGAAGGTGGTCACGGGTCTCCCTTTCAACATTCGTTCTTTCTGCTACAATACCACAGGCGAGCGGGCCAGACGGTCGCGTACCCCTTGGGGTGCGAGGAAAGTCCGGGCTCCGCAGGGCAAGATGCCAGCTAACGGCTGGGCGGGGCGACCCGACGGACAGTGCCACAGAAAAGAAAACTCCCCTGCTCGGAACATGCAGCGCAAGCCGCATGCGCGACACAGGGGAAAAGCTGAAACGGTGCGGTAAGAGCGCACCAGCGCGGCGGTAACGTCGCGGCTTGGTAAACCCCATCTGGAGCAAGCGCAAATAGGAGCGCCACACGGTTGCCCGCCGTGCGCTCGGGTTGCGTGCTAGAGGCGCGAGGCGACTCGCGTTCGAGATAAATGGCCGTCCCAAGACAGAACCCGGCTTACAAGCCCGCTCGCCTCCATTGCAAAAGAAAAGGCCCCGTGGGGCCTTTTCCATTCTACCGGGGCGTTTTCGCCTATCGCTTAATCAATCTCTTCGAACTCGAAATCGTCGGCGTCGCCGAAGCCGGAGAGGTCCTTCTCGTAGGGAGAGGCGACCGGGGTGGCGGCGGCCACGGCGATGCCGGCGGCAGCGGCCGGAACAGCCGGGGCGGCAGGCGTCACGTAGGACGAGGGAGCCACGTACTCGTCGATCTCGAAGTTGCCGGTGAGGCCGGCGGCCACGTCGTACTCGCCATCGGCCACGGCAGCGGCGGCGGGCACGTTGGCGCCGATGTCGGCCAGCTTGCGGGAGGCATCGGCGATGATGTCCTTCAGCAGGTCGGCGTACTCCTCGCGAGCATCCTCGCGGTCGTCCTGCAACTTGCGGATGGCATCCACCACGTCCTGGCGATCGGTGTTGGCGCGATCGATGATGCGCTGGGCCTCGTCGCGGGCGTCCTGGATGGTCTCGGTGGCGTTCGCATTGGCCTTGGCCAGAATCTCGTCGGCCGAGCGCTGGGCGATGATGAGGGCCTGGGCGATGGCGTTGTCGTCGGCGCGCTTGTCGGCCAACTGGCGCTCCAGGTCGCTGATGATGGCATCCTTCTGGGCCAGCTGGGCATCCAGCTCGGAGGTGTCCACCGTCGCCACAGCCGTCTCGGTGATGGCCACCGTGGAAGAAGCCGGGGCGTCGAAGCCGCTGAAGCGATCCTCTTCCAACTGGGCCTGCAGGTGGGCGATGGTGTCGTTCAGCACATCGATCTCATCGGCAACATGCTCGAGGAACACGTCCACTTCGTCGACATCGTAGCCCTTGCGGTCGATGGAGAAGCTCTGATTGTGGATGTCAGAAGCAGTGATAGTCATGGCTTACCTGGCCCTTCTTACGTTGCTGTTGCTATCTGAATGCCGGTCGCTTGACTAGAAGAGCCACGCCAGCAAACGTACCCCGAATTGTAGTACAAGCAAGGCGATGATGGGAGTCACGTCCACCATACCTCCAAGGGGCGGGATGAGTTTTTTGAACAAATTGAGGAAGGGGTCGCACAGCTTCCCCAACGCCCGGTAGATGTCGCCGATAACGCCGCTCTGGGTGTTGGGCAGCCACGACATCATCACGTACACGAAGATGATCATGGAATAGGCGTTCGCGAGCTGCGCAATAAGGCTGATCAGCATAGAAGCTCCTTTGGAAAACGCGAGGACGGCGCCAGCTTAGGCCAGACCCTGGCTGCGCAGATAGGAGCGCTCGCCCTCGGACAGTTCGTTGATGCGCGTCAGCGCGAAGACCTTGTTCCCCACGCTTTCGACGTTGGCGTCCAGGGCGCTGGCCACGCCGAAGGAGAAGTCGAGGATGCGCTTGGCCAGGGCATCGGGCGTGCCCGTCAGGCACAGCACCACCGCATCGCCCAGCTTCAGCGCCGTGGCGATGGCCTCGGCGTCGTTGTAGGCCATGGGCTTGATCACCTTCAGCGTGCGGGACGGCGTGGTGCGCGCCGCTGCGGCGGCCCCGAAGGTGGGACGGCCGCTGCCGGCACTCGGACGCTCGTCCTGGGGAGAGGTCGTGGGCTCGAACAGCGAGTTCAGCCCCTCGGAGCGGGCCGTGTGGGCCGCCGAGGCCGCCGCGGAGGCGGCAGCGGTGCCCTCGGGGGTCATCTGGGGCGGCAGCGAGGAATCCACCATGGTGCGGAACGAGTTGGATCCGCTCGTCCGACGGCTGGACACGCCATCGCGCTCCCCCAAGCTGGGCACCTGGGTGCGGGCGCGCACATCGTCGATGGACACGAGGCGCGGCATGGAAGAGCGACCCGCCGAGCGGCCCCCCACCTCGCGGGTGGTCACCGAGCTGTAGGGATCGTAGCGCGACGAAGAGGACGAGCGCTCGTAGCTCTCGTCGTAGCCGTACTCGCCGTAGTCTTCCTCGTCGTACTCTTCGTAGTCGTCGTAGTATTCCTCGTAGTCGTCTTTGCGACCGAAGCCCAGCTTCGACTTAATATCGCCGAACATGCGCTTGCCGTCGTTCAGGTCCATGGGGCCTCCTGCTTTACGTTCCGAGTATCCGCGCGGCAGCGCCCTGCTGGCCCGAAAAGGGCCGAGGGCGCCTCGGCGGCCTGGTATAGTCCGCCCACCATCATAACAGGTTCGCCGCTACTCCTCGAAAGATTCGCTAAAGATCGCACGGCCGATGCGCACAATCGTGGCGCCGCAGGCAATGGCGCAGGGCCAGTCCTCGCTCATGCCCATGGACAGTTCCGTGAACACCGCGGCCTCATCGGGGGCCAAAGTGGCGCGGATCTCGTCGGCCAACGTCGCCAAACCGCGGAAGGTGGCCTCGGCGCGGGCACTGTCGCCCTGGGGCGCCATGGTCATGAGGCCGCGCACGCGCACATGGGGCAGGGCCGCCACGGCCCGCACGAGACCGGGGGCCTCCTTAGGGGTCGCACCGCTCTTGGACGCCTCGCTGGACACGTTCACCTCGATGAGCACGTCCTGCACCTTCCCCGCCGCCGCAGCCGCCCGATCGATCTTCTCGGCGTGGCGAAGCTGGTAGAGGGAGTGGATGAGCACCGAGGCACCCACGATCTCGGGAATGCGCCGCGACTGGATGTTGCCGATGAAGTGCCAGCGCAGCGCAGGGAACTGGTCGGCCCGGGCCGCCAGCTGTTCGGGACGGTTCTCGCCGAAGTCCACGGCACCGCCGGCCGCGGCATCGGCCACCTCGTCCGGCCCCACGGTCTTCGATACCGCGACGACACGCACTTCAGACGGCACTCGCCCGCACCGTTCGCACACCGCGGCCACTTCGTCAACGACGCGCTGATAGCGGTTACTCACGCTCAAGGGAATCACCTTTCGATCGATAGGCCAAAGCCCCGTGGCGGCCGCACACGCCGCCCGAGGCCCGGTAGGAGAAATAGCGGTCGGGATGGCACTGGGTGCACACCCCCGCCGACACGATGCGGTCCCTGTCGACCCCTGCCGATGCCAGATCGGCGGCGAGGGCCGCGGCCATAGACACGTGGCGCCCGTCGCCTTCCACACAGGCCGGGCCGAACGTGTCGCGGAACTGAGCGACCACCTCGTCGCCCACCTCGAAGCAGCAGGAACCGATATGGGGCCCGATATAGACGTTCAGGGCCGCCGGGCTCACCTGGTCGGCTTCGGCCAGCGCGCGGGCCGCCGCCGAGGCGATGCCCCCCACGCAGCCGCGCCAGCCGGCGTGGGCCACGGCGAAGGAGCCCGAGGGCGACACGAGGATCACCGGGGTGCAGTCGGCGAAGCACAGCAGGGCCAGAGCCCCCGGCACCGTGACCAGAAAGCCGTCGGCCCCCGCCGCGGCCTCGGCGCGGGCGGCCTCCAAAGCCGTCGGGGCGCCGTCGCGCACGGTGACGATGCGGGTGCCGTGCACCTGGTTGGCCACGAGCACCTCAGCCGGTTCGGCCCCAAGGGCCCGGGCGGCGCGCGCCACGTTCTCGGCCACCGCCGCCGGGTCGTCGTTCACGTGATTGCCCAGATTCAGCGCGCCGTAGCACCCCTCTGACACACCACCTTCCCGGCCCGTAAAAGCAACGCGCACGCCCAAGGTGCGGGCGAGCGCGTTGTCAGTGAGCACCGGGATGGCGCCCAGAAGGTCTTGTTCGAGCCGCGGCGAAGGCAGAGCGATCATGCCCATGAAACGGCCCGGCTCCTAGCGCGAGCGCTTCAGGAAATCGGGGATGTAGTCCTCGTCGGCGAAGCGGTTCGTGGGCGCGGGAGCGCTGAAGGTGACCGGGGCCTGCTGCACCGGCTGGGGCGCGACCGTCTCGGTGGAGGCGAACAGGTCCTTGCGGGGCGAGAAGTCCATGGAGGACTGGGACGCGCCCACCTTGAAGCCCGTGGCGATGACCGTGATGCGCACGGCGTCGCGCAGCTCCTCGTCGATGATCTGGCCGTAGATGATGTTGGCGTTATCGTCGGCGCAGGCCTCCACGGTGCGGGCCGCCTCGGACACCTCGGTGAGGGTGAGGTCGGGGCCGCCAGCGATGGAGAACAGCACGCGAGACGCACCGGCGATGGAGGACTCCAGCAGGCTGGAAGAGGTGGCCTGCTGAGCGGCGTCCAGGGCGCGGTTCTCGCCCGTGGCCACGCCGATGCCCATCATGGCCGTGCCGGCGTCCTTCATAACGGTGCGGATGTCGGCGAAGTCGAGGTTGATGAGACCGGGGATGGTGATGAGGTCGGTGACGCCCTGGATGCCCTGGCGCAGGGTGTCGTCGCAGATGCGGAAGGCGTCGATCATGGACGTCTTCTTGTCGACGATCTCGAGCAGGCGGTCGTTGGGGATCACGATGAGGGTGTCAACCTTCTGGGACAGAAGATCGATGCCCTGGTCGGCCTGGTTGCGACGGAGACGACCCTCGAAGGAGAAGGGCTTGGTGACGACGCCCACGGTAAGGGCGCCGATCTCCTCGCGGGCGATCTCGGCCACGATGGGGGCCGCACCGGTGCCGGTGCCACCGCCCTCGCCGGCGGTGACGAACACCATGTCGGCCTCGGCCAGGGCCTCGCGGATCTCCGCACGGCTCTCTTCGGCGGCCTGGCAACCCACCTGAGGATTCGCTCCGGCACCGAGGCCGCGGGTCAGCTCCTCGCCAATGTGGATGGTCTTATCCGCATCGGACATGAGAAGGGCCTGACGGTCGGTGTTGACCGCGATAAACTCCACACCGCGCACACCGGCTTCCACCATGCGGTTCACTGCATTGGTTCCGCCGCCGCCCACGCCGACGACCTTGATGACCGCCAGATGCTCTCCGCCCGGGATATTCACCATTGTTGTTCCTCCACACTAGCTGCGTTTCACTGCTGCGTTTGCTCGTTCTTCGCGCGCCGTGCAGACGCGCCTTTCCCACCGCTTCTGCAAGCGGCATTTATGTGGGGATATTTTACACGATGAGGTGCCCTTTGCAACGATAAGCGCGGCTAAAGGATTCCCCATGTCCACGAATACGACATTAAACGGCGCGCCAGGTGGGGCGGTCTACCACGCGAACGTTGATGTAGGCCACCTTGCCGGGGTGCTCCTCCATGATCTTGAGGCAGATGCGCTCCTTGTCGCGGATGTCCTCGGCGGCGCCGAAGGCGATCTCGATGCCGTTCTCCAACGTGAGCAGCGTGGAGGCGGCATCGGTGGCCGAGACGGTCTTCACCTGGTCGGCCAGATCGGTGGACAGGCCGTCTAAGATGGCCAGGGCATTGTTCACGTTGTCGTCGGTGCAGTAGGTGCCCACCTCGGGCGCGAGGCCGAAGGGCACGTTCTTGATGTGCAGCACGCTGGCGGCATCGGTGTAGATCTGGGGGCTGATGGACTGGCCCAGCTCGGAATCTTGGGCGGGGATCTCCATGAGCCACATGCCGTCCGAGGCGATGGCCCACATCTGGGTGGTCTTGGCATTGTCGGCCACCACCTCCACCACAGCGGCCACCTTGCGCTCGGTCACGACGATCTCCAAGGTGTTGGGGAACAGGCGGTTCACCTTCACGTCGGCCACCCAGGAATCGCGCACCACGCTGTTCTCGATGGCGGCGGTGTCCACATTCAGAAGGGTCGTGCCCTGGGGCACGGCGGCCAGCACGGCCATCTCCTCGTTGGTCAGGTGGTCGGCCCCGGTCACCTTCACCTCTTCGATGGCGAAGGCCGACGAGAAGTACAGCCCCGCATAGGTGCCCACGCCGAGCACCACCACGACGATAACGGCCACGATGGCCTTGAAGGCCGCCGAGCGGTTCTTCTTCGCCGCCTCGCGCCGGCTGGCCTGGCGGTGCACCCGGTCCAAGTCGCCCAGGCGCACCGAGCTGACCTGCTTCGGCGTCCCGGGCCGGGCCGAGGCGCGGCCGCCCCTGGCCGTGGGCGTGCCGGGGGCCGCGCCCGCACGGCGGGCACTCGGGCGCGGGGCGCCGCCGGCGCGCCCCGGCGCCGTCGGCCGGGGGGTGGCCGAGACGGCGCGACGCGCGGCGCTCTTGTTGTAACGGGGGTTGTTCGAGCCGCGGTTAGCCACGGGCGCTCCCGTTGAAGCCTACGAGGCGCACCTCGCAGGCCAGATCCACGCCGTAGGCCTCGCGCACGCGATGGCGCACGTGCTCCATGAGGGCGCGCACATCGGTGGCCGTGGCCCCGCCGCGGTTCACGATGAAGTTGCCGTGCAGCTCGGAAATGCAGGCACCGCCGCAGACGGTGCCCTTCAGCCCCAGTTCGTCGATGAGGCGCCCCACCGAGGCGCCCTCCGGGTTCTTGAACACCGAGCCGCAGGTGGGCTCGGCCAAAGGCTGGCTCTGCTGGCGCCGGGCCAGGTTGGCCTCCATCTTGTCGCGCACAGCGAAGGGGTCGGCCGCCTCGGCGGACAGCTCGCATTCCAAGATGACCTCGTCGTCGGCGAAGGAACTGGTGCGGTAGCCCCAGGCGATATCGTCGCCGCGCAGGCGCGCCAGGCCGCGGCCGGGCCGATAGGTGGTCACCGACACCACCCGCGAGCTGATCCACTCGTCCCGCGAGCCGGCGTTCATGCGCAGCGCACCGCCGAGCGTGCCCGGGGTGCCCACGGCGAACTCGAAGCCGCCCAGATTGCGGCGGAAGGCGTCCTGCACCACCGAGGACAGCGTGGCCCCGGCGCCGGCCAGAAAGCGCCCCTCTTCGAAGCGCGTCGTGCGGAAGTCGCGGCCGAGGGCCACGGCCACGCCGGCAAAGCCCTCGTCGGCCACGAGCACGTTGGAGCCGCGGCCCACCATGAACCAGGGCACGTCCTCGGCGACGCACACGTCGATGAGCCCCGTGAGGGCCCCCACGGAGTTCACGCGCACGAAGAAGCGCGCCGGGCCGCCGATGCGATAGGTGGTGTGGCGGCTCATGGGCTCGTTGGGATAGACGTCGCCGTCGAAGCGATCGTCCACCAGAAGTGATTGGAGCGGAGAAGCGTGACGAGCCATGGGTTCCTACTGCCCCAACTCGTCGACCAGCTGCGGCGCGATGGCGGTCACGTCGCCAGCGCCCATGGTGATGATCAGATCGCCCGGCTCGGCGATCTCCAGCATGGCGGGCACCACGTCGATGCGCCGCGGCACGTAGCGCGCGCCGGCGTGCCCGTGCTCGATGACCGGGGCGAGGAAGGTCTTGCCCGACACGCCGGGCACCGGGGCCTCGCCGGCCGAGTACACGTCCATGAAGGTCACGGTGTCGGCCCCGTCGAAGGCGGTGCCGAACTCGTCGTGCATCACCTCGGTGAACAGGGCCACGCGGGAATAGCGGTGGGGCTGGAACAGCACGTGGATGCGGTTGAAGTCCAGGGCGCGGGCGGCCTGGATGGTAGCGGCGATCTCCGTGGGATGGTGGGCGTAGTCGTCCACCACGGTCACCCCGGCCGCCTCGCCGGCCAGATCGAAGCGACGGCGCACGCCGGAGAACTCCGCGAGCTTCTCGGCGGCCGCCTCCACGTCAAGGCCGAGGGCGTCGATGAGGGTGAGCACCGCGGCGCCGTTGGCCACGTTGTGCATCCCGGGATTCTGCTTGATGCGGCTTTCCACCTCGCGGCCGTCGGGCAAGCGCAGGGTGAAGGCGGTACCCACGCCCACGGGCTCGGCCGCAAGGATGCGGGCGTCGCAGCCCTCGGAAAAGCCGTAGGTGATCACCGCGCGGCCCGTGGATCGGGCCACCTCGACCAAGCGCTCATCATCGCCGCACACCACCACGGGACCGCACTCGCGCACCCCTTCCAAGAAGGCGCGGAACTGGGCGTAGATCTCGTCGAGCCCCTCGTAGTGGTCCAGGTGGTCGGCCTCGATGTTGGTGACGATGGCCGCGGCCGGCGACAGGTAGGTGAACGACTTGTCCGACTCGTCGGCCTCCACCACGTAGTAGCGGCCAGAACCGGAATGGGCGTTGGTGCCGTAGGCGCGCACGATGCCGCCGATGAGGAAGGTGGGGTCGGCCCCCATGGCGTCCAAGGTGCTGGCCAGCATGGACGAGGTGGTGGTCTTGCCGTGGGTGCCCGCCACCGCGAGCGTGTCCAGGTTGCGGCCCAAGTGCGCCAGCATCTGGGCACGATGGCGGATGGCCAGGCCGCGCTCCTTGGCGGCGATCAGCTCGGGGTTGTTCTCCAGAATGGCCGTGGACACCACCACCATGGGATCGCCCTCGGGGATGTTGGCGCCGTCCTGGCCGATAAACACCGTGATGCCCGCATCGCGCAGCTGCTTGGTGTAGCGGCTCTCCTTCAGATCGGAGCCGGACACGATCATGCCCTGGTCGTGGGCAACGCGCGCGATACCGCTCATGCCGACGCCGCCGACGCCGATGAAGTGAACTGTCTCTGTGCTCATGGGCAACCGTCCCCTCTGTGATGGGTTCAAACTTCGTTATTGTACCGTAGAGGGGCGACCCTCGGCCGCCGCCGTCACAACATCTGCCAACATCGTGGCCGCTTCCGCCGTTTTCTGGGCCCGGGCGGCCGTGGTCTGGGCCGCGCGCACCGCCTCATCGTCGATGAGGGAGAACACGGCCTCGGAAAACGCCGGGGTGTCCAACGCGTCGTCGGGCACCATGAAGGCACAGCCGGCGTCCACGTAGGCCCGAGCGTTGGTGGTCTGATGATCCGCGGTGGCATGGGGATAGGGCACGAGCACCGCCGGGATGGCCCGGGCGGAAATCTCGGCCAGGGAGGTGGCCCCAGCGCGCGACACGATGGCGTCGGCGGCGGCCATGGTCTCCCCCATGCGGTCCTGGTACCCGAGAAGCGTCCAGCGGGCCGCCTCCTCCTCGGTCAGGGCCAAGGCCTCGGTCACGGCCTCCAGTTCCTTGGGACCGGTGATGTGCACGATGTGCAGCTGGGGACGGAACAGCAGTTCGTCTTTCAAGGCCGCCACGGCCTCGTTGATATGGCGCGCGCCCAGAGAGCCGCCGAACACGAGCAGCATGGTGTCGTCCTCGGCAAGGCCGAACAGGGCGCGGCCCGCCTCGCGGCTCGCCTCCATCACGCTGCGGCGCACGGGATTGCCCGTCAGGTGCGTGGAGGCATCGGGCGGCAGGCAGGCCATGGAATGCTCGTAGGTCACACACACGCAGGCGGCCTTCTTGGCCAGGTACTTGTTGGCCATGCCCATGACGGAGTTCTGCTCGTGCAGCACCACGGGAATGCCCATCTTCTCGGCGGCGCGGGCCACCGGGATGGACACGTAGCCGCCGAAACCCACCACCACGTCGGGCTTGATCTCGCGGAACCACTGCTCGGCCTTGCGGCTGGACGCGGCGATCTTGCCGACGCCCTTCACGAGCGACAGGGGGTGCTTGCGGTTGAAGCCCGAGGCCTCGAAGGCGGTGAAGGGCACGCCGGCCGCGGGCACGAGCCGGGCCTCCACGCCCTGGGGCGTGCCGGCGAAGTGCACGTCCCAGCCGCGCTCGACAAGCTCGCTCGCCAGGGCGAGCGCGGGATTGATATGTCCGGCGGTGCCACCGCCCGAGAGAACTGCCAACATGGTCTACCTCCTGAAAGACGCGGGCCGCGACCCGGCGCGCCCGCCCTCGCTTCTTGATCGGCTCGGACGCGAGCGGCCCGAACGACCGTCGCGGCCGCTGCGGCCCGCGCTACCGCGCCCGGCACCGCGCCCCGACGGGCGGCCGGCGCGGTCGTTGCCCCAACCTCCGTCGCGCCCGCGGTCGCGCCCGCGATCACGGCTCGGGGCGCCGCCGCGCTCCTGCTTCACCAGGCGCAGGTCGGCCCGGCGCTGCTCGTAGACGCTCGGCTCGGCGTCGGCCGCCGACACCGACAGGATGAGCCCCACTAAGATGAACGAGGCCAGCATGGACGTGCCGCCGGCCGAGATGAAGGGCAGGGGCTTGCCCGTGGTCGGGAACACCCCGATCACGCAGGCGATGTTCAGAAACGCCTGGAACACCAGCATCACGGTGCAGCCGCCGGCCATCATGGACCCGATCTCGTCGGAGGCGCGCTCGGCGATGGACAGGCCCGCGAACAGCACGCCGATGAACAGCGCGATCACCACCAGAGCACCGACGAGCCCCAGCTCCTCCCCGATGATGGCGAAGATGAAGTCGCTCTCGGAGGCGAATAGGTACTGGAACTTCTCGTGGGAGTTGCCCAGGCCCACACCGAACAGACCGCCCTCGGCCAGGGCGTAGAACGAGCGGATGATGTTGTAGCCGTTGCCGTAGCCGCCCTCGCCGTCGTTCCACGGATCGAGGAACACCATGCGGTCAGCGCGGTACCCCGTGCCGAACACGGCCACGAGGGCCCCGGCCACGGCTACCACGAGGCAGGCCGCGATCACGCGCTTCGACACGCCGCCCATCCACATGACGGCCAGGATGCCCACGAAGCAGATGACCGTGGTGCCCAGGTCGGACTGGGTGCGGTACATGATGCCGATGGGGATGATGATCAGCACGAAGGCGCGCAGGATGGTGGCCTTCAGCTCCACGTTGCCGCTGCGGTAGTCCACCAGCAGGCGCACGGCCACCAGGAGAAAGGCGATCTTGCAGAACTCCGAGGGCTGCATCTCCGAGCCGCCGATGGTCAGCCAACGCTGGGCGCCGTAGTGGTCGGTGCCCACGAGCCACACGGCCACGATGAGCGCCACGGCAATGGCCCACACCCCGAGCACCGCCGGCCCGATCCAAACGCGGTAGGGAATGATCTTCCACAGCACGAAGGCCGCGATCACGCCCAGAATGGAGAAGATCACCTGGCTGCGGAAGAAGGTGGTGGCCGCCGCGCCGCTCTCCAGGGCCTTCACCATGGAGGCCGAAAACACCATCACCAGCCCGATGAGCACTAGGGCCAGCACGCAGAGAAGCAGCAGAACACGAGGCCCCTGGAGAGAGGGGCCCGGCTGCGCTGAGGTATGTCGCGAGGGGCGCGCCACAGGCTAAGCGCCGGCCTTCCGAGCGCGGTCGGCCACGAGGGCCTTGAAGGTGTCGCCGCGCTCCTCGAAGCAGGAGAACTCGTCGAAGGAGGCGCAGGCCGGCGACAGCACGACCACGTCTCCCGGGGCCGCCAGGGCCAGGGCCTCATCGAGGGCGGCCTCCATGCCCGCGGCCTCGGCCACTACGAGCCCCGCGGTATCCGCCTCGGCAAAGGCGGCGGCGAAGCGCTCGCGGGCCTCGCCGAAGCAGACAACGGCCTGGGCATGGGCCCGGCAGGCCTCCACGAGGGGGGCCAGGTCGGTGCCCTTGTCGCGGCCGCCCAGAAGCAGGATGGGGCGCTTGGGCTCGAAGGCCGTCAGGGCCACCAGGGTGGCATCCACGTTGGTGGCCTTGGAATCGTTGTAGCAGGCCACACCGGCCACGGTGCCGGCGGGCTCGATGCGGTGCTCTAAGGGCGCGAAGGTGAGCAGCCCCTCGGCCACGGCCGTGGCCGCCGCCCCCAAGGACAGGGCCGCCGCGGCGCCGGCCAGGGCGTTCACCTGGTTGTGGGCGCCCTTGATCTGCAGGTCGTCCACGGTGACAAGCGGGTATTCCCGACCGTCCAGCACCACGGTGAGCATGCCGCCGCAGCCGCGGAAGGCCGCCGAGGCCGACCCACAGGCCGCGCGCATGTCGCCGCCCACGCCCGCCGCCGTGCCGATGGGCACGATGGCGCAGGGGGCGTCCTCGGCGCGTAGGGCGCGGATCTGGGCGCGCACGGCATCGTCGCCGGCGTTTAGCACCGCCGTGGTGGCGGCACTCGCCTGGGCGAGCACCTTCCACTTGGCCGCCGCGTAGTTCTCGTGGCTGCGATGCCAGGCCAAGTGATCGGGGGTGATGTTGAGCACTACAGCCACATCGGGGGCGAAGTCGCGGGTGGAGGCCAGCTGGTAGCTGGACACCTCGGCCACGTACACCGCCGTGGCCCCGGCGGCCACCGCCTCGATGCAGGTCTCGCCGATGTTGCCCACCGCCGAGGCAGCCATACCGGCCGCGCGCAGCAGATGGCAGGTCAGAGCCGTGGTCGTGGTCTTGCCGTTGGTGCCGGTGATGGCCACCCAGCGGGCGTCGGCGCGGCTCTCGCGCCAAGCGAACTCCACCTCGCTGATCACCTCGGCCGCGGCCACGGCCGCGCTGCGGTAGAAATCGGAGAACTCGGAAATGCCCGGGCTCGCGATGCACAGATCGTAGGTACCCTCGATCACCTCGTGGTCGAAGAGCACCCGGGCACCGCGGACGCGGGCAGCGTCGGCCCAGGCCTCGGCATCGGCGCTCGGCGCGCCGGCGGCCACGGCCACGGATTCCACGCGATCGCCCAAACGGTCGAGGCAGTAGGACGCCGCGGCCTTCCCCGACTTGCCCAGGCCCAAGATGAGCACGCGCCCGAGGGATGCGGGCGCCTGCTTGAAGCCGTCCAGGTACTTCTGCGCCGCCATGCTAGGCCACCGCCAGCGACGAGGCGAACTGCAGCACGAAGCCGCAGGCGGCCAGCATGCCCGACACGATCCAAAAGCGCACGACCACCTTCGTCTCGGACCAGCCCTTCTTCTCGAAGTGGTGGTGCAAAGGCGCCATGAGGAAGATGCGCTTCTTCGTCTTCTTATAGTAGAACACCTGGATCATGACCGAGAGGGCCTCGGCCACGAACAGGCCGCCGATGATGATGACGATGAACTCCACCTTGGTGACCACGGCCAAACACCCCAGCGCCATGCCCAAAGCCAACGAGCCGGTGTCGCCCATGAAGATGTCGGCCGGGAAGGAGTTGAACCACAGAAAGCCGATGCAGGCGCCGGCGAGCGCGCCGGCGAACAGGGCCGGCTCCAGCTGACCGGTGCGAAACGCGATGGCCGCCATGACGAGCATGACCACCATGACCGTGCCCG
>CANSES010000017.1 GCA_947645965.1 uncultured Enterorhabdus sp.
AGCTTGCGGTGCAGGCGGTGGGGCTTGGCGGCTTCCTTGCCCAGGCGCGCCTCGCGATCGGCCTGGTAGCTCTCGAAGTTGCCCTCGAAGAAATGCCAGCGGCCGGGGTTCTCGTCATCGCCTTCCCAGGCCAGAATGTGGGTGGCGATGCGGTCGAGGAACATACGGTCGTGACTGACGACCACCGAACAGCCGGGGAAGTCGAGCAGGGCCGCTTCCAGGCTGGACAGCGTCTCCACGTCCAGGTCGTTGGTGGGCTCGTCCAACAGCAGCAGGTTGCCGCCCTCCTTCAGGGTGAGGGCCAGGTTCAGGCGGTTGCGCTCCCCGCCGGACAGCACGCCCGCGGGCTTCTGCTGGTCGGCGCCCTTGAAGCCGAAAGCCGCCACATAGGCGCGGGAGGGGATCTCGGTCTCGCCGACCATCATGTAGTCGGTGCCGCCCGATACCACTTCCCACAGCTTCGTGTTCGGATCGATGCCGGCGCGGTTCTGGTCCACGTAGGAGATCTTCACAGTCTCGCCGATCTCCAGCTCGCCGCCGCTGAGGGGCTCCAGGCCCACGATGGTCTTGAACAGGGTGGTCTTGCCCACGCCGTTGGGGCCGATTACGCCCACGATGCCGTTGCGAGGCAGCTCGAAGGACAAGTCGTCGATGAGCACGCGGCCGTCGAACTCCTTGTGCAGGTTCTTCGCCACGAGCACCTTCGAGCCCAAACGCGGGCCCACGGGAATCTGAATCTCGGCGAAGTCCAGCTTCTTGGCGCGGCCGGCCTCGGCCACCATGGCCTCGTAGTTCGCCAGACGGGCCTTTGACTTGGCCTGGCGCGCCTTCGGGGAGGAGCGCACCCATTCCAGCTCCTTCTCCATGCGCTTGGCCAGCTTCGCCTGGGCCTGGCCCTGGGCGGCGATGCGGGCGGCCTTGGTCTCCAGATAGGTGGAGTAGTTGCCCTTGTAGGGGAACAGCTGCCCGCGGTCGACCTCGCAGATCCACTCGGCCACGTGGTCGAGGAAGTAGCGGTCGTGGGTGACGGCCAGCACGGCGCCCGGGTAGTTCTTCAGGAACTGCTCGAGCCACAGCACGCTCTCGGCGTCCAGGTGGTTGGTGGGCTCGTCCAGAAGCAGCAGGTCGGGGGCCTCCAGCAGCAGACGGCACAGGGCTACGCGACGGCGCTCGCCGCCCGAGAGGATGGTCACGGGCGCGTCGGGGTCGGGGCATTGCAGGGCGTCCATGGCCTGGGAGAGCTGGGAATCCAGGTCCCACCCGTTGGCGGCGTCGATCTCGTCCTGCAGCTTGCCCATCTCGTCCATGAGCGCGTCGAAATCGGCATCGGGGGCGGCCATCTCCTCGCCGATCTGGTTGAAGCGGGCCACCTTGGCCAGCACGTCGGCGAAGGCCATCTGGATGTTCTCCAGGACGGTCTTGTCCTCATCCAGCGGCGGCTCCTGCTGCAGGATGCCCACGGTGTAGCCCGGAGAGAGTCGCGCGTCGCCGTTGGACACCTCTTCCAGCCCCGCCATCACCTTCAGCAGGGTGGACTTGCCCATGCCGTTGGGCCCCACGACGCCGATCTTCGCGCCGGGGTAGAAGGACAGGGTGACGTCATCCAGGATGACCTTGTCGCCCACGGCCTTGCGGGCCTTGTACATTTGGTAGATGAACTCTGCCATGTTGCTCCTTGGGAAACGTTTCGCCTTCCGGCTCGCGCCGACAGAACGAGATTGCCATTGCATGGGGCGTATTGTCGCAGAAGGTGGCCGATGCGGCTATGATATTGTGAGATACTGTGGTAAATCTGCGCCGCAAGGAGGCTTACCATGCGCATCTTGTTCGTCTGTCACGGGAATATCTGCCGATCCACCATGGCTGAGTTCGTGCTAAAGGATATGGTGGCCGCCCGCGGGATGGCCGACGAGTTCCATATTGAGTCGGCGGCGACGAGCACGGAGGAGATCGGCAATCCGGTGCATCCGGGCACCCAGCGGGTGCTGCGGGCCCATGGCATCGGCGGTTTCGAAGGGAAGCAGGCTCGCCAGCTGACGCGGGCCGACTATGGCGACTTCGATCTGATTATCGGCATGGACACGGCGACCATCCGCAATATGAACCGCATGCTCGGGGGCGATCCCGAAGCTAAAATTCACAAGCTGCTGGAGTTCGCCGGATCGTCGCGCGACGTGGCCGACCCCTGGTATACGGGCGATTTCGACACCACCTACACCGACGTGCTCGCCGGCTGCGAGGGACTGCTGACCCGTCTCGGCTCCTAGGCCGCCTCGCCGTGGCGTCGGGGCTGTCGGCTTTGCGGCGAAAGTTGATTTGGCCACGAATTTCGACCTCCTGGTCAGGCATTATCCATCCTCCCAATAATCCTTCCCCCTTCCTGCATTAATACTATTGGACGCTGCGCTTGCCGGCGGCGCGCAGTGGGGATGCGGAGGGGGCCTTCGCACCGACCCGTATCGGAGGTATCGGAAGGAGCATCATGGAACACATCTCGGGACATACGCAGACAACCGCTCTGATCAGCGGCGGGCAGGCTCTGCTGACTCTCTGCGACCGGGACTGCGTGGATCGGCGACGGTCGGAGCGCCGCGGATGCGGTTACTTTTTGAGGAGATGGCGGAGGGCGGCTACGGGGTGGTGAAGCATCATCCGGGGGCCGGCGTGGCGCATGATGGCGCGGATATGATCGCGCTGGGCCGGGGCGTAGCAGTGGTTGCCGCATTCCTCGCAGTTGGTTTTGTGCTCCATGGAGCGGCAGCGCTCGGTGCGCTTGACGCAGTAATCGTCGATGGCCTTGCAGTCGAGGCAGACCGGTTCGCCGCAGTGGGCGCGCTCGGTGCGCTCGTCGGGGTGGTGGTCAGCGCAGTAGAGCGCCACCATCTGGGAGATGGTGCGCTGCTCGCGGGCGCGGCGTTTCGCCACGGCGGGGGTGTCGGGTGTTCGTGCCATAAAGCCACCTTAGCAGAAGGCCGCCGCCGGCGGGAAGGGGGCCGCCGAAGTTCACGATGATTGCGGGACGGTGCGCGGGTTAGGGGCGTTGCAGGATGAGGTAACGGTTGAGGTTGCCTTGCTTGCCGTCGGCGCTGAAGCGGGCTATTTCTCGGAAGGGGAGGGCGACAGCGGCCGTAAGGCGGTCGATCTCCTCGTCAGTGGTGTGATGGCAGAAGCGGTAGGCCCCTTCGGTGTGCTGCCAGCCGAGCAGATAATCGTAGGGCTCGAAAGGCGGCAGGCTCCAGGCGCGCCGTCCTACGGCCGTGGTCGCGGCGGCCTTGGCGGCGATGCGGTCGTCGTGCAGAAACTGCCAGAACGACACCACGGCGAAGCCGCCCGGTCGCAGGGAATCCAGCAACCCTTCCAGCGCGCGGACGCGCAGGGGGAAGGCGGCCACGTGGTGCATGAAGCCGAAGGCCACGGACAGATCGCAGGTTGCATGGGGGAGGCTGGCGCGGAAATCATCATCGATCAGGGCTTCGATCAGGTCGCAAGAGCGGAAGGCGACAGCGGAGTCGGGCTCACCCAGCAGGACGGGGCAGTTGTCCAGGGCCGTGACCGAGGCGACGGGGATGCGACGCTCGGCGAGGAAGCGCTCAAAGCGCAGGTTGCCGCAGGCAAGATCGAGTACCGCGAGGGGATGCCGTCCGAAGGCGCCATCGGTCTGGGCGATGATGTCCAGCGCCTGGCCCCACCCGCGCCACGGTGCTTGGCGTGTGGCGGAGAAGGAGGCCGCCTCGCGCTCGTAGAACTGCGAAGTGAGGGCGTTCAGTTGGCGAAGGGTGGCGATGTCGTAGGAACGGTCGTCTGCCAGTGCGGGCCTCACGGGAGGCTCCGCTTCTGGTAGAGGCCGGCGTCTTTGAAGCCGAGGCGGCGATAGTAGGCTCGGGTGCCGACGGCGCTGATGACATTGACGGCGGCGTAGCCGGCCGCCGCGGCCTGGGCGCAGGCTTCTTCTACGAGTCGGCGACCGAGCCCCAGATGCTGGGTGCCCTCGCCCGTCTCGCCGAGGGCCGCCACCTTCCCGTACACGTGTACCTCGCGGATCATGGCCTCGTCTCTGGCGGGGAAGACGGGGCGCGGGGCGCACCCATCGGCGGCTGCTGCGCCCGGGGCGGCTCCCGCCGAGTCCGCGTCGGCAACGCCCGGGGCCTCCACGGCCGCCGCCGTCGGCAGCGACAGGCGCAAAAATCCCGCGATCTTCCCCGTGGGCGTGACCCATTGCAGGAAGCGCTCCTCGCTGACCGTCGTGGGGTAGACGATGGTCTCCAGGGCCAGGGAGCCCACGTCGGCGCCATCGACGGAAATCTCGCGCTGGCGAATCTCGGCCACGGGGGCATCTGCGGCGTTCAGGTGGGCCTCCACCAGCTGGCGCAGGTTGGTCTTCTTGTTGCCCACCAGGATGTCGGTGGCGGAAATGTCGCGGATCATGCGGGAAATGCGAGTGTAGGGCGGCGTGGCTCGTACGTCGGCGGCCAGCACGCCAATCAGTTCGTCCTCGGTGTAGGGGCGCCAGCTTCCGTCGGCGAAATGATCGGTGAGCGCCGAGGACGCTACCAGGCAGCAGGGGTACAGCTTCACCTCGTCGGGCAAAAAGGCGGCCTCGGTCACGAGGCGCCGGTAGTCGGCCACATCGCCCGCGGGGTCGGCCCCCAGCAGGTTTACCATGAAGTGCACGTGGCTCTTGAAGCCGAACAGGCGCAGCATCCCCATGGCCTCCCCGATGCGCGCGGCGGTGATGGCGCGCCCGTTGGCGGCCAGAATGCGGTCGTCCAGGCTCTGGATGCCGATCTGCACCTTGGTGCAGCCCAGGGCTCGCAGGGTGCGGCAGCTGGCGGCGGTGACCAGATCGGGGCGGGTTTCCACCACCAGGCCCACCACGCGCTTGGACGCCGACTCGTTGGCCGCGTGCAGGGCCGCGATGTCGTCCCAGGACGTGTCCGGGAACACGACTGCCGCATCCCGCGCCCCTTCCCCGTACACCAGGCTCCACGCCTCGTTGTAGCTCAGCTCGCCCCCGTCGATGCGGGCCTGCGCCGCGGCGGTGGCCGCCGCCCGTTCGTTGCGCTCGCGGGATACGCCGGCGCGCTCGTAGCAGCCCCGCCGCGCCTCCGCCTCGGCCGCCCGCTCCCCGTCGCCGGCGTTCAGCGCACGGAACAGCTCGCCGATGAACCAGCGCTGGTAGGGCTCGGGGTAGTCGCTCCAGGTGCCCCCGAGCACGATGAGCTCCACCTTGTCGGTCACGTGCCCCATGTCGGTGAGAGCCCGCAGCCGCGCGGTCACCTGCAGGTAGGGATCGAACCAGCAGCGCTCGGCCCGCTGGCAGGCGGGCTCGTCGGCCAGGTAGCTCTTGGGCATGCGGATGTCGTTGGGGCAGAACACACAGCGCCCCGAGCAGGGCCACGGCTTGGTGAGCACCGTGATGGTGGCCACCCCCGAGGCCGTGCGCCGCGGCTTGGCCTGCAGCAGCCGCACGAGGGCCGCGTCCTCGGTCGCGCTGATGTTCCACGCTGCCCAGCGTTCGGGCTCGTCGGTTCTCACGTGCAGGTAGAACGGCAGCAGCCGCCGCTTGGCCACGCGCCGCGTGCCGTCGTGGGCGGCGCGGTTGTGCCGCCGCACCAGCTTGTCAAGCCACACGGCATCGGCCGCAGCATCGGTCCCATCCCCGCCCACTTCGCCGGCGCGCAGGCCGGCCAGTATGTCCAAAAGCGCTTCTTCCATGGGTGACATTATAGGGAAAAGGAAAAGCCCCTTGCGCGGAATCTCTTCCAGACGCAAGGGGCTTGGGGCAACGCAGCGGGACTCGTCGCGGGCGGTGCCTCTTTCCGCTACAGGGCGGCCTTCACGGCGGCCATCAGCTCGTCGTAGGTTTCCAGGGCCGGCAGGTCGGGGTACTCGGCCTTGATGGCATCGGTGGAGCGGAACAGGAAGCCCGCCTTCGAGTTCAGGATCATGCCCAGATCGTTGTGGGAGTCGCCGGCGGCGATGGTCTGAATGCCGCAGGAATGCAGCGCGCGCACGGTGGTCAGCTTGCTTTCGGGGCAGCGCATCTTGAAGTCGGTGATGGTGCCGTCGGCGTCCACCACCAGCTCGTTGCAGAACAGGGTGGGCCAGCCCAGCTTCTCCATGAGCGGGCGGGCGAACTGCTCGAAGGTGTCGGAGATAATGATCACCTGGGCGATGCTGCGCAGCTCGTCCAGGAACGCGCGGGCCCCCTCCATGGGGTCGATCTTCGCGATAACGGCCTGCACGTCGGGCAGCCCCAAGCCGTGCTCGGCGAGGATGCCCAGGCGCCACTGCATCAGCTTGTCGTAATCGGGCTCGTCGCGGGTGGTGCGCTTCAGCTCGGGGATGCCGGCTTCCTCAGCGAACGCGATCCAGATTTCGGGGACCAACACGCCTTCCAGATCGAGGCATACGACGTTCATGGAACAGCTCCTTCGTCTCGCCGCGCGCCGCGCGCGCCCATTGCTACCCCCGCAGCGTACCGCAGCCATGCAGACGGGTCGGTAACGAAGGGGGAAGGCGGCGCCCCGCGCGCGGCCGATGGTCTATGGTATTCGCTTGCGCGGCGCAGGGTGGCCGCCCGCTGTCGTATACTGGGGCGGCATTATGGCGCGAACCGCATGGCGAAAGGAGGCGGATGTGGTCAAGGTGATCGAGGCCCCCTACACCCAAGGGGTGAGGGAGTCCGAGAAGGTGCTCGCGGTGCCGGCGGGGGTGGCGAAGGCCCCGGGCATCGCCATGCAGGGGCGGCGCATCCGCTCGCTCGTGTTCTCGACCGACCTGGCCGTCATCTGCCACTGCAACGCCGACGCGGTGCTGGCGGTGTACCCCTTCACCTGCCAGCCGGCCATCACCCAGGCGCTGGTGTCGGCCTCCCAACGCCCGGTGCTCTGCGGCGTGGGCGGCTCCATCACCCAGGGGGAGCGCTGCATCGAAGTGGCGCTTCATTCCGAGATGCAGGGCGTGGCCGCCGTGGTGGTGAACACCTCCATTCCGCTGGATACGCTGAAGGGCCTGGTCGAGCGCGTGACGGTGCCCGTGGTGGTCACGGTGTGCGCCGCCGACGAGGTGGCCCAGAGCCAGATCGAGGCCGGGGTGGCCATGGTGAACGTGGCTGCCGGGGCGCGCACGGCCGAGGTGGTGGCCTCCCTGCGCGGGCGCTACCCCGAACTGCCCATCATCGCCACGGGCGGTCCCACCGACGCCTCCGTCGAGGCCACGGTGGCCGCCGGCGCCGATGCCGTCAGCTGGACGCCGCCCGACATTCGCCAGCTGGAGCGCGCCGTCATGGAGAAGGCGCGCCGCTTGGCCCACGGCCAGCAGTCGGCCTAGGGAAAAGAGGCGCCCTACTTTTCCAGCATGCGCTCCATCAGGTAGCCTTCGCGAATGCCGTACTTGCAGACGGTGATGGTGTCGGCACCGAGCACCTCCATCACGGTGCGGGCGATCACCATGCCGGGCGCCAGGGTGTGCACGCGGTCGGGGCAGGCCTTCACGGCGCCGTGGGCGAAGGCGGACCGGTCTTGCTCCAGCCGCTCGAACAACGCGTCGACGGCCGCGCGCTGCACCACGGGCGGCTTGGCGGGCAGCCCCAGGGCCTGGGCCTGCATCTTCGCGATGGCCCGTACCGAGCCCCCGATGCCGTAGAGCCGCGGTGCCCGGTAGGCCGCCAGGTCGTCCACCGCCGACAGATGGCCGTGCACGGCATCGGCGATGGCGCGGCATTCCGCCGGCTCGGGCAGCACCAGGCTCACGAACTGCGCGTAGGACGACACGCTGCCCTGGGGCAGGCTGATGCCCGTGCCGTGATGGTGCCGCGGCCGTCCCTCGTCGTTCAAGGCCGTCAGCTCGGTGGAGCCGCCGCCGATATCGATCAGGGTGCCGGCTTCCAGGGGCTGGGCGATGGAGGCGCCGGCCCAGCCCAGATGCGCCTCCTCGGCGGCGCTCAGCACGCGCACCGGGGCATCGATAGCCTGCTCGATGGCCGCCACGGCCTCTTTGGTATTGGCGCAGTTGCGCAAGACGGCCGTGGCGAAGATGTCCACGCGGTCGCAGTCAAGGTTGCGGGCGATCTTCAGGTGCTCTTCCAGCACGGCGGTGGCGCGGCGGATGCCGGCGTCGCCGAACACACCGCCGCTCACGTAGGCGGCCAGGCCCGCCATCTTCTTCTCGTCCACCAGGGCGCGGAAGGGCCTGGCGCCCTCTCCGCGGCGCTTCACCTCGTAGATGACGAGGCGCACCGAGTTGGAACCGAGGTCGATCACGCCGAAGCGGGCCATGGGCAGATCCTTTCGCTGGTTGCTATTGTTGGGGTCGTCGCCGTTGTTGTTGCGGGGCCGGGCCGTGCGGGCACCGTGCGCATGCCGCGCCCGCGCCGCGCGGGAGGCCGACGGCGCCCGCGCGGCGCTGTGGCGGTTAGTGTAGCAGGAACAGGGCGGCGGGGAAGCGGCGGTAAAGCGGCTCGCGCGCGGGTCGCGGCCGGCGACCCGCGCGCGAAGAAAGCGGGCGCCCCCTCCCCGGGGCGCCCGCGGGATGGCGCCTAGTTGGCGATGACCACGCGGTAGTGGGCGTTGTCGCCGCAGCAGGTCTGCAGGATCACCGACTCGCCGTACTCGGTCACGCGGGACTGGATGTCTTCCCAATAGGTGCTGTCGGGCACGATGAACTCGTCCACCACATAGTAGGTGCGCGAGGCGCCGTCGCGGTCGCACACGGTGACGGGGTCGCCGTTCTTCAGGGTCATCACACAGGTGAAGGACCCGGGATTATGCCCGATGAAATAGCCCCAGCTGCCGTCGGTGGTGCTGTCCGAGCCCATCCACAGCCCGGCGCCCGAGGTGGGGGCCGAGGCGGTTTCGAAGGAGTCCACGTAGGGCATGATGTCGCCGTTCACGTTGATGGTGGCCGCCTTCATGGCGCCGTCCTCCACGGCGTCCTCGTCGGTGAGCGCGTCGAGGGGATGGGCGACGTCCACCTCGGGAACCTCGGAAGCGGCGGTGGCGCCGCCCCCGTCGCCGGCGGCGTCGACGCGCGGCAGCGTGGCGGCCGGGGGCGCATCGCGGGTGGCGCTGTGGGCGGCGGCGATGTCGGCGCGGTCGGCCGCGGCCTGCAGGGCCAGCTCGTCGTGGAGCGCGTTGAACTCGGTGGCCATGGCCACGGCTTCCTCCTGATCCTCGTAGACGATGATGGAGACCACCTGCTTGGTGATCGAGGTGTCGGCGGCGGCATCGGGGATGGGTTTCATAGTGGGCGCCAGGGCCGGCTCCAGGGCGAAGGCCATGCCTCCGGCGAGGAAAAGCGCCGCTACGCTGGTGAGCGCGCCGGCAAGGACGTGGGGGGCTTTCATGCTGCTTCCTTTCACGAGGCCTCTCGACAACGGTCGCGGACGGGCCTGCTGGTCGGCGGAACCCTCTCGTGACGCGGGCGGCGCTAAAGCGCTTCCCGTCACTGCTATCATAGGGTGGGAAGGTAAGGAATTGGGTCTGATCTGGTGTTTGTTTGAGGTCCGTATGGCCTTCTTAACCTCTATGGAAGAAAGTCGCCATCCCGTGGCGCCGCTGTTGGGCCGCCGTTGCCCGCGCTGGGTCGGGCTCGGGTGCCCTGCGCGGCGCCGTGCGGGCTATCAGGGGGAAGGATCTGACGGCACCGTTCGGTATGCGGGCTTTTCGCGAAGAGTGGAGCCGCGGCCGTTGCGGGTGGCGCGGCCACCTCTATAATGGTTCAGCTTGACAATTTCAATGGACGCAACCGTGCGCATGAGGGGCACGCCCCCGGCGCGCTACCACCCCAAACGAGCTTCAAACGTAGGACAGACGAACAAGAGGTTGATCATCCATGGGAACCTACCAAGACGATCGCGCTGGCGCCGCGCCCGGCGCTCCCGATTATCCGCAGCCCGAGGCTGCTCCCGCTCGGCCGCCCCAGGGCTCGCGCGGCAAGATCACCACGCGCCCTTCCCGTGAGAGCATTCTGCAATCCTACGCTTCCCAAGACGAGATGCGCGCCCGCAACGCGCGCCTGCGCTCCCAGCAGGCGGCCCAGTCGGTCGCGGCCAGCGCGGCCCAGCGCGATGCCGATCGCATGGCGCGCCAAGAAGCGCTGGCGGCCCAGCAGCGCGAGCAGGAGGCCCTGCGCGCCCAGCGCGAGGCCGAGCGCATGGCCCGTCGCGGCCAGGGCGCCGCGCCCGCCCCGGCACCGCGCCGCACCCGGGTGGTGCCACCCCTGTCGTCCCAGGAAAGCTACGATCTCACCCGTTCTTCCATGGAAAGCTACGAGCGCGCCCGGGCTTCCCGCGACGCCCTGTCGGAGACGCGCCGTGGCCGCGCCCTGAACCGCGAGGTCATTGACGGCCGGGGCAGCATCGACTCGCGCACCTTCAACGAGAGCCACCAGATCTCCGCCTACTCCCGCGACGATCGCGACCGCCCCGATCCCATGCTGGATACCGTGAGCGCCCGTACCAGCTGGCGTTCCCGTGCCGGCCAGGGCTTCGACGCGGCGCCCGAGGGCGGCATGGGGGCCCACGGGCTGCCCCTGCGCCCGCGCTCTGCCGGCAACGTGGGCTTCTCCGGCGGCGTCATGAGCGGTCGCGCCGATTACGGCGCACCTGCGGGCCCCTTGGCGGGAATTCCGCTGTTCTTGAAGGTGACGATTCCCATCATCGTTATCCTGCTTATCGTCATACTTTTCTTAGTGTTCTTCAAGTAAAGGCCCGTTATGTACGCGAAACCGCATTGTCCGTCCCCTCTGAAAGTCGTCCTCGTCATCGTGATCGCCATCGAGTTGGCGCTCGTGGGGTTCTTGGCCTTCGGCCAGCCTTCGGAAGGGAAGGAAGGCGCGGCGGCGGGCGGCGGCTCCAATGAGCCGACGGCTACCCAGCCCGCCGCTGACCCGCAGCCCGCGCCCTCGGCCGAGGGGGAGGGTGTGGACGGAGGCGAAGGGGCCGAGCCGGCGCCCGAACCCGTCACCCTGACCATCAGCTTCGCCGGCGACTGCACCTTGGGCGCGTCGCCCAAGTCGGATCCCGACTACAGCTTCAACGGGGTGTACGAGCAGGAGGGCGAGGATGCGTCCTACTTCCTGAAGAACGTGGCCGACCTGTTCGGTGCCGACGACCTCACGGTGGTGAATCTGGAGGGCACGCTGACCGAGAGCAAGGAATCGGCCGACAAGGACTACCCGTTCAAGGGCTCGCCGGCCTACGCGAAGGTGCTCAGCGGATCCGGCGTGGACGCCGCTACGCTGGCCAACGACCATTCTCTCGATTACCGCGAGCAGGGCTACAACGACACCATCGAGACGCTGGATGCCGATGGCGTGTCCACCTTCGGCTTCGGGCGCATCGCCTATCGCGACGTGAAGGGCGTGAAGGTGGCGCTCGTGGGCGCCTGCGCGCTGCCCGACAACCCGGCCGAGGACTACACTAAGGAGATGACCGACAACATCGCCCAGGCCAAGGCCGAGGGCGCGCAGCTCGTGGTGGTGTACGCGAACTGGGGCATCGAGAAGGACTATGTGCCCCAGGAGTCCGACATGCGCCTGGGCCGCGCGGCCATCGATGCCGGTGCCGATGTGGTGGTGGGCTCGCACCCCCACGTGGTGCAGGGCTGGGAGGTGTACAAGGGCCGCTATATCGTGTACAGCCTGGGCAACTTCTGCTACGGCGGCAACTCCAACCCCAAGGACAAGGACTGCCTCATCTTCCAGGAGACTTTCACCGTGACCGGCACCGAGGTGGCCCCCGCCACCGAGAACGACGTGAAGTTCATCGCCTGCTCGGTGTCGTCCTCCTCGAAGCGCAACAACTACCAGCCCACCCTGGCCGAAGGCGAAGACGCCGAGCGCATCCTGGCCAAGGTGCAAGAATCCACCGACAAAATAGCCGAAATGGCCGCCAACCTGGAAACCGAGTAGGGGCGGGCTTAGGTTGCCCGCAATGGCGCGGGTAATGCGAATTGGCACGCCCTCCCGTAGGGGCGGGCTTTAGCCCGCCCGCGACTTCGCAAACGACCCGATCTCCCGCGTCAACCAACTAAGCTCCCCAACAGCCACCGTGTCAAGGGGGACCCGCGCTCAACCTTGCTCCACGCGATCAAGAAGCTCCTGACGGGAATGCACTGCCAGTTTGCGGTAGATGTTCTTGCAATGGGCGCGCACGGTATTGCTGGAAACTACCAGTTCTTCGCTGATGAAGGTGGTGTTGCGCCCCCGAGCCAGATAGTCGAGCACCTCCGCCTCGCGGGGCGTGAGGTCGTAGCGCTGTGCGAGTCGCGCGCAGGCAACGCCGATGGGGTCGGCCACTGCGGTGGTTCTTTCGGCCGTTTTCTCCTCTCGTGAGCGCAACATGCCCTTGAAGCGGGTGGAAAGCAGAATGATCGACAGCACGTATATCACCAGCAGCGCCACCACGAGCAGTTGCGAGAAGCCGAATTCAACGGCGTAACCTTGAGACGATCCGAAGAGTTTTCCCGCCCGATTCATCAGGTACACCACACCAGCGAACACTCCGTAGATGGCAAGGGGGTTCAAATGGCGTACCTGCGATTCTCGGGCGCACAGCAGCATCATGATCATGGAGGCTACCGAGAAGATGAGGTAAGCGACCACCGAGAATGTCAGCTGGTAGGGGAGGCCGAAGAAAGGCAGCAGAAGGAAACCAGTGGCCACCACGGGGAAGGTCATCAGATAAAACAGCGCATAGCGGTCGTTGCGGCGGGAGAGCCAGCGCCATAGTACCCAGAGGATAAGGGCCGAGGCCAGTCGCGCAAGGCTTTTAAGCTCGTTGAAGGCGTTCGCGGTGTCGGCGCTGAAGAACACGATGGGTGCGATACCGCTGGCAAAGCCCAGCGCCGCGATGCACAGCGCCGGCGACCAGAGGTCGCGCACGAGTTCGCGCCAGGCCCAGCGGGGCGCAGCGTCTGTGATCATGGGAGCGGCGCCACTTTCCGCTGACATGCGGCGAAACGCGTGGTTCAGGCACCATGCCGACATGGCCAGGCAGGTGACGAAAGCCGTAACGCTGATGATTCCCGCATGGGCGGTCGCGATCAGGAAGAAGAGAAGCCCCGCTGCAGCCGTGCCGCCCATGATGACCGCGGCTGCCTGAGGCAGGGGAAGCCGGGAGAAGACGAGCTGCCATAACAGGAAGAACCCTGCAGTGGCCAGCCCAATGAGCACGCCCGCGATGGAGGCGACGGCGATGCTGTGGGTTGGCCAGAAGCTGAGACTGAGAAAAGAGGCGCCGGCCGCGCAGGCGATAAGCGTCGTGATCGCGAGTCCGCGGCGCGGCGCGATTCCCACCGGCAGGCGCCACGCAAGGGCGCCCACGACGAGGAACACGAGGGGGTACGCGATGGCCTGGGAGATGTCGGTGGCGCTCAGAGCAGCGCCCAGATTTACGCCAAGTGGGGAGAATAGTAGCATTCCATTCCATCCCAGCAGCGAGACCATAACGAGGTGGCAGCCGTAACCGGCGACAAGCAGAGCGACTTGCCGCACAAGGAGAAGGCTCTGGAGCCCATAGGCTCGCACGCCTTGATTCTCCCTTGCGTTCATCGGTCTCGCCCTCCCTTGGCTCCCCGCGAGTTTTCGGAGTCTTCATTATACGCGATTGGCTGCATCCCTTCGCCTAGCACTTCGCAGAGCGTTTTTCTGAACTGGGGAAACGTCATAAAACTACTCAAACTGGGTAAGGCGAGACGGGGGTGCAGCCCCGCGAAAACTACCCAGTTTGCGGCATGGTATCGGCTGCGAGTGCCTGCTTCAATGGAGATGCGACCCTGCCATGGGCCGCGCAGACGAGCCGTCCTGTCACGGACGGCGGCAACGGAAGGAGTGGGCAATTATGGGACAGACGATGAATCGCCGTACGTTTTTGAAAGGCGCCTCTGCTGGCATGCTCGGCATGACGGTCGCCGCTACGGGCGTCTTGGGCGGCTGTGCGCCGCAGCAGGCCTCGTCGGCCAAGGACGCGAATGCCGATGTGGCCAAGCAGCCCAACGGCGGCGGTGACGGGGCGGGCGAGTTCTATCTGGATCGCGAGAAGGCAGAGGCGACATGGACCTTCCAGATTCCGCCCGACCCCATCAAAGACGAGGATATCAAGGAGGTCATCGAAGCCGAGATTATTGTGGTGGGAGCGGGCACCTCGGGTTTGGTGACGGCGGTGGCCGCCGCCGAGAAGGGCGCCGATGTGCTGTTGTTCTCGGCCAGTAAGGCCCCCTGCTCGCGCGGTGGTACAAACCATGCCGTGAACAGCAAGATCATGGAGCGGGAGGGGTTGACCCCCTACGATGTGCAGCGCATCTACGAGCGCGAGCGCACCCTGGCGGCCAACGGTCTCGATCAGCGGAAATGGGGCATCTTCCTCAGCCACAGCGAATCGTCGATGAACTGGCTGATCGACCTGATGGAAAGCAAGGGTATTCCCATGAATATCGAGACGCCGGCGCCCCACACGCTGTTCGGCGAGAACGATCCCCAGTACATGCCCTATGCGGGTCACGGTGCCTACAGCGATGAGTTTGCCGTGGGAGCTGGGCAGCCGCTGGTGGTGAACGCTTTGGCTGACATTCTGGTGGAGCATGGCGGTCGCATCACGTACCAGATGAAGGCCGAGCAACTCGTACGCGGCGATGTGCCCAACGGCACTACGGGTCGTGTCAGCGCGGTGATCGCACGCAATCTGGAGGATGACACCTATGTGAAGTACGTTGCCTCCAAGGCGGTGGTGCTGGCGACGGGCGACTTCTCGGCCAATAAGGAGATGATGGCGAAGTATTGTCCGTCGATGCTGCCGCTGATCGGCGACGATGCGGGGGAGGATTACGACGTGGGGGCTGCCACCACGGGCCTGTACAAAGGCGATGGCCAGCGCATGGGGCTGTGGGTCGGTGCGGCGTGGCAGCACAACGTGCCCAACTGCCCCATGGTCAATGTGCAGCAGGGTACGGCGGCCCAGCCCTATTGCGGTCACTGCGGCTTGGTGCTCAACCTGCACGGTAAGCGCTTCAGCGACGAATGCGCCATCCATTCCTACACGGGCCATGCGGTGCTCATGCAGCCCGAGGGCGTGTCGTTCCCCATTTGGGGCACGAACTACGCAGCCGACAATGCGCCGTGGTACAAGCGCGGTGCGTGGAACGCCGGTGAGATCAGCGTGCCTGACACCTTGGCCAGCTGGGATGAGAACGTGGAAAACGGTCGCTTCGTGAAAGGTGATACGCTGGAGGCGGTATTCGAGCAGTTGGGGCTGCCCATAGGCGAGGCCCGTGCGTCGGTGGAGCGCTACAACGAGCTGTGCGCGAAGGGCCACGACGATGACTTCTTCAAGCGGTCCAGCCAGATGATCCCCGTGGCCGAGGGGCCGTTCTACGGCGCGAAGGTGGGCGGCCGCTTCCTCACCGTGCTGGGCGGTTTGCGCACCAATCCCGATTTCCAGGTGTGCGAGGAAGACGATACGCCGATCGAGGGCCTGTACAACATCGGCACCATGGTGGGCGACTACTATAACAACACCTATACCTTCTTGATGGAAGGTCTGAACTACGGCAGTTGCGTGACGCTGGGGCAATACCTCGGCTACGCCTTGGCCGAGGCTTAGGTTTCTGGCCCGCGAACTTACGGTTTCCCTCCCCAAAGATGCCCCCGACGGCAACGACGCCGTCAGGGGCATCTCGGTTGGCAGTGCTTTCTTTTTAAGACGGGAAGGGAGGTTTCGAAATCGCAGGAGATCCCGTAGGGGCGGGCTTCAGTCCGCCCGCAACTTCGTAAACACCGCTTGCTGCCGTAAAGAAAGGGCCCTGGGGAAGGGCCCAAAGATAAAACGTTTAGGTTGCTGTTTACGACGCGGAGATCAACGGGCTCTGGGATGCCGCCGGCTGGTTTCGCGGTGGCCCGATTGGCGATGGATGGTAAAAGCCCACACGCCGATGACGAGAATGGTGGCGCTGGCCCACAACCAGTCGACGGGGCAGATGCGCAGGGCACCCAGGGCGATGGCAACCAGCGCCACCACCCCGAAGACGAGGTAGTCGAGGGGCTTCAAGCCGCTTCTCTTCTGAGAGTCCGCGGCGGGGCAGTCGGGTGCGGTGCTACGCGGTTTCATAGGGGCTCCTTTCGCGGGCATCTTTTTCCTGGCGCAGGCGCATGAGGGCGTAGGCGCTCGTCAACAGCATCAGCAGAACGAACATCATGTGCAACGGGCAGGCGCCGAAGGGGCCGCCGGTTTGGGGCAGCTGGTGAAGGCGGCTCGCCCATTCCGAGGGCTTCACCTTGTCGCCGGTGTTGTTGCCAGCCCGGTCGTTGCCGTTGCTGCCACCGTCACCGCTGCTGGACACCGAGCCGCCCGCGCCGCCGCGCTGCACCTCGTAGGTGAGGCGGATGAGCGTGGTGTTGCCAGCGGAATCGGTGATCAGCTGCTCGGCGTGCCAGGTACCGGGCTGCGAGCGGTCGATGGCATCCACGGCGACGCCGCCCGCATCGGCCAGGCGCATGGGGCCGGCGGTCAGCTTGCCGTCGGCCAGGGCGCTGGTCAGCTGGTAGCGCTCGGCGAACAGGGCCTCCATGACGGCAGGCGTGGCGGGCTCGCTGTGGGTGCCCACCACCACATGGTCGTTTACCACGGTGTGGGTCAGGCCCGTCTCGCGATCGACCACCGTGGAAGCGGGCGGCAGCGGGCGCGGTGCCGTGCCGGGGGTGTCGCCCTCGCCGGGTTTCACGTTCACCGTGGGCGCGTCGGACACTACCAGGTAGCGCAAGTGCACGGTGACGGTGTTGCCGTTGGCGTCGGCCACCTTGTAGGTGATGCGCCATGCGCCGGGACGACTCAGGTCGATGGACGGAACGGCGCGGCCCTGGGCGTCGTTGAGGTGCAGGGCCACCTCGGTCATGGCGCCGCCGCCCTCGGGCGTGAAGGCGTAGCGACGCTCCATCAGGCTGCGCGCGTCGGCGGGGGAGAGGGACTTGCCCGGCTGCACCTTCACCTGCATCACATCATCGATGTCGGCGTGTTGGGTGCCGTCGGGGTCCACCCGCGGCGGGGTCGCCGGGTCGATGGGGCGCGGCCGCGGGTTCAACGGGTCGTCGCCCGGCTGTGGGTTCGGGTCGGTGCCGGGGTCGGGCGTGACCACCACGCCGGGTACCTGCGAGCTGATCAGGTGGTAGGTCAGACGCACGGCGGTGGTGTTGCCGGCTGCATCGCGCACCAGGTAGGTGATCAGGTAGTCGGCGGCCCGGGACAGGTCGATGGCAGAGATGGCGTTGCCTGCGGCGTTCTTCATCGACTGCACCGTGAGGGTGACGCCGTCGCCGCCGTCCACGTCGGAGAGGGCGAAGTGGCGCCGCAGCAGGGCCTCGGCGCCCGCGGAGCCCATGGTGCCGTGGGTGACGGCCTCGGTCACCTCGCAGGCCACCTCGACGGACTGCGTGCCGTCGGGCCGGATGGTGACAGGGCCGGTGGGCTCCAGGGGCTCGCCGGGTACCTGGGGACCGCCGGGATCGGCGGGGTCGGCCGGCTCGAGCGGCCGCACCACGGGGCAGCTGTCCCGGGTGGTGCGGTAGTGCAGGTTGATCGTGGTCGTGTTGCCCTGGGCGTCGGTGATGACGCGCCGAATAAGGCACTCGCCGGGCACCTTGGTGTCGAAGGAGGCGATGGGGCTGCCCGAGGCGTCCAGCAGCTCGTCGGCCTGCGTGGTGGGGGCCGCTGTGGACGCCGAGGCGTAGCGGTAGTCCATCATGGCCGAGGCCTCGGCCTTCTCCAGCAGGCCCCCGAAGGGAGGCGCCGCTGGGTCGATCATCTCGGAGACCGACTCTTCGATGACGGCGTGGCGCAGGCCGTCGGCGTCCTCGGTGACAGTGGGGTCGGGTACGTTGTCACCCGGGCCGACGGGCGGCCCCACGGGCGCCGGCGGGTTCGGGTCGTCGGGATCCACGATGCTGCCCGCCGGGCGCTCCACTGACGGCGGTTCGGTCCCGGACACCTTCAGCGGCGCCGAGAGGTTGCCGGCGGCGTCCTCGGCCACGTACCAGCCGTTGGGCAGGTTGCCCACGGCCTGGGTGGGTTTCCCGTCGCCGTTCGTCAGGTCGAACGGCTGGTAGACCCCGGCCCGCGCGCCCGCCGCCACCGCGCCCGAGGAGTCGGTGCGGTGCAGCCGCCAGATGCCCGACGTGGCCTTCGACGGGTCGGCGGGCAC
The DNA here is from genome assembly GCA_947645965.1 of uncultured Enterorhabdus sp. Next base: position 18,192 of record CANSES010000017.1, read on the forward strand.
GTCGGTCACCGTGTAGGCCGACAGGGCCGCGTCCTTCTCGATGCGCGGGGCGGAGGTGTCGATCTTCACCGTGCCGGCCTTCTGAACCGACACCGCGCCCGACTCGGTGTCCCGCGCCTGAGCGCCCAGGTCTATGCCCGCCGTGTCGTCCGACCGCGTCCACGCCGGGTCGGCGCCCGTCAGCGTCTTGGCCGCGCCCTCCGAGGGGGTCAGCTCCATCACGTCGTAGTCTCCGGGGTAGAAGGTGACCGTGACCGGGGAGGTGTTCCACCCGTTCTCGTTGGCCAGCGGCAGCCGCGTGTAGTGGTAGTCGTGCCCCGGCGTCCCCCACGACGACGGGTCGTTCGGGTCGGCGTCCCCGGGAGCGGGTACCAGTGGGCGCTCAGCGACAAGAATGCGCGTATCAGTATCGCTCACTCCCTGAAAAGAGTCCTCTACAAGCGCTTGCGAAAGGACAACAGCTTCACCTACTGAGCCAGATATTGTGGCTTCCCAGGAAACTTTATGGGAACGCGTGCCTACCAAAATCACGGGGACGCCGTCTCCAGTTACGGCAGCTGACGGGATTGGCTTGTCATCCACACATACGGTCGACGCCAGTGGTGAAAGTCCCTCTGTTGGATTTTCTGAAGTGTTGACGAGCTTCACGTGTACAGGAAACTGCTCCTCGAAACCTCCCGCTGCGGCCTCTCCGTTGGTATTGGAAATGAAGCATTCCACGCGCACGCGCTCGCCTGGCGAAACGATATCGCCCTCTTCGATAAGCTTTCCATCCTCCCGATAAAGCTTCACGGTCGAAATGCGCGGAGTCAAATGAGGCAGCGTCAGTGAGCGAAATGACATGCTTAGCGTTTGTCCTGGAAGAGGTTGGGCGCTGGAGCCATTCGTGCCGCCTGCATTGTTCCAGCCAAACCCACCATTAATGTGAAGATAGGCTATCTCGCTCCCCACGGCATTCACCACGTTGCCCAAGCTGCAGCTAGCTCCAGCGGCGGTGAAGGTGATGGTTTTGCTGGAGGCGTCATAATACATTGAGATGTTGACATTGGTGCCGGGGTTTCTGACGTTAGTGGGATTCACGCCAGACACGCTAGTCTGGTATTTTTCAGTAGATGGCGCTTCCCATATCTGGTTGTAGGTTCCTCCCAGCCCAGCGCTTCCAGCGGCACTGTTTTTGGACAGATAGAACGACAGCCAGGAATTGTGAAAGGGCTTGGTCTTTACTGATGAAATAGCTGGAACAGTTCCTTGAGCGACTATCTCCCAATCACATAGTAGCGATACGGGGCGCAGGGTTACAAACTCTGCGGCACTCTCCCAACAAGTATTAGAGGCTACAAATTCATAGTGACTGCGATCGAGAGTTGAAGCGCATCGAAGTACGCCCCCAGAGAGAAGACCAGGGTTTCCGAACCATCGTTGAGTTGAAAAGAGCATTGAGTAATCCGTCGTACCTTCGAGCGCTTTAGCCTCCTGCACCGCAGGCGTCGCGGGCATCAGCGGCATCAGTCCAGCGGCCAATAAAACAGCTAAGGCCCCTTTCAGGATGCGTCCGAAAAGGGGCCGACGGCGCGTGCGCGAGGGGCAAAGAGGCTTCACGGGGGGGGGTGTCACTGCTGACGATATGTTAGCTTGGGCGCGATACTTTCGGCGATCCTCTCTCATGGTGACCCCTTAGAACAGGGAGGCGCCCTCTCTCCAGGGGCGCCTCCGAGAGTACATAGTTATCCGTAAGAGAATCGCTCTCAATTCCATTCTGCACAAAAATAATTCCGGCCTCTGGGGCGTGCCTAGCGCGGCCCTGCGATGTTCCTCCGGAAATAGGCGCCCAGGGCGTAGAGCGGTACGTCTTCGATGACGCCGTCTTTCGAGGGGTGCGCCAGGGATGTGCGCACAGCCAGTGGCGGCTGGTACTTCTTCACGAAGGCGGTCAGGCTCTTCGCCCGCAGGTTGACGCCGGCTTTCACCTCGATGGGCACCGGCTGGGGCTCCAGCGCATTGCCGTCTACGATGAAGTCGATCTCGGTGCGGGTGGCCTGGTTCACGAAGTAGTGCAGCTTGTTGCCCGGATCGAGGTTGTTGCCCGCTTGGCCGCAGGCGAGTATCTCCTGGGCGACGAACTGCTCGGCGAGCGCTCCCTTGAACGAGCTGAACAGGGCCTCGCTGTCGAGGATAGTCCGCGCGCCCACGTTGTTCATCGCGCCCAGGAGCCCGACGTCGAGCAGATATGCCTTGAACACACCCTCGTCCTCGTGGGAGGCCAGCGGCGGCTCGGGTGTGTTCACGCACGTGGAGGGGCAGACGAGCGACGTATCGGCCAGCCACTGCAGGGCGTCCTCGTATTCCCGCGCGCGGGCCGATTCCCGTATCTTGGAGAACATGAACTTGCGGTTTTCCTTGGCCAGGTTCGCGGGAACCGCGCGCCAGACGCGGCGGATGCGCTCGGCTAGTGCGACGTCGGCGTACTTCGAGAAATCGGCGTTGTAGGAGCGCAAGAGATCGTTGTGCACGCGGCGCGCCTCGTTCGGATCGGCCGTCTCCGCGAAGGAGAGTACGGCCTCCGGCATGCCGCCGACGAATAGGTACTGTTTGAGCAAGCCGACCAGTCGGTCGTGGAAGGGGACGAGCGAGGGCCAGTCGAGCGTTTCCAGCAGCTCTGCCAGCAGCCCTTCACCTACGGCATCGAGGAACTCCGAGAAGTTTAGGGGATACAAGTCGAGGAAGGCCACCTTCCCCACGGGAAATGACGCCTTCGGCTGCGCTTCGTCCTGCCCCCGCCTTCCTCGGCGCAGCGCCAGGCCGAGCGCGGAGCCACCCGCGACAACCGGCAGATGGGGCGCCTGCTCGTTGAAGTACTTAAGCGATTGGATAGCGCGCGGCGATTCCTGTATCTCGTCCAGGATGAGCAGAGTGTCCTCGTCGATGCGGACGCCGGCCTCGGCCTGGAGGATGGGGAGGAGCCGCTGGGGGGACAGGGAATCCTCGAAGGCAGCGGCGAGCTGCGGGTTGTCGTCGAAGGTGAGGTAGGCCGTTCGCTGAAAGCACGTGCGTCCGAATTCCTTCATGAGCCAGGTTTTCCCCACCTGACGCGCGCCGCTCACAATGAGGGGCTTTCGGCGCGGTGATTTCTTCCAGTGCTTCATCTCCTCTATGATCTGGCGTTTCATATGTTCCTTTCGAAAGCCCACCACGTTTTTGCATAGGATATTTTAGGTTTTTACCACGTTTTTGTATAGGTAAATCTCGTGATTCGCCACGTTTTTGTATAGGAAAAGCGACTCGCTCACCACGTTTTTGCATAGGAAGTGGTGTGGCGGCGTTGCTTTCGGCAGGCGAGGTGACCCCGGTGCCGGGGTCGGCGCGTGGGGCGTCTTGCGAGAATGGCCCGGGCAAGGGGCTTGCTGGGCGCGTGAGAGGGAAGGGGTTGCAGGGTCGTGTATACTGCTTCGGCGTAACGCGACGGCGGGCAATGCGAGCGACGGGACCGCGCCTGCTGTTTGGCGCATCCTAGCCGATGCGGAGATGAGCGAGAGGCAAGACATGGCGACAAACGACGGCCGCACGGACGGCTTCGGGTACGACGAGCATGCGAAGGAAAAGCTGGCTGACCTGGTGGTGCGTGCCCAGTCAGACGATCGCGGCGCCTTCGAGGAGCTGTATCGTCGCACGGCCCAGGCGCAGTACTTCACCATTGTGGGCCGCGTGGGCGAAGAGCCGGCGGCCGACATTCTGCAAGAGGTGTATCTGGTGGCGTGGAAGAACCGCGCGAAGATTCGTCCCCAAGCTGTGCTGGGCTACCTAAGCGCCACGGCGCGCAACCTGTGCCTGCAGCACTTCCAGCAGAAGGCGCGGATGGCTGATGCGTCAGTGGTGGATGAGGGTGCCGAGGGTGGGGCCGCCGGCAATCTAGTAGCCTCGGGTGCCGAGGTCGATGCGGCCGATCCTGCGGGCACCTACGATGCGACCGAGCGGAGCGCGCGCCTGGCCCACGCGCTGCGCCACGATCTGACCGATCGCGAGCGCGATGCCGTGCTGATGCGCTATTACCTGGGCATGAAGGTGGGTGCCATCGCCGAGCAGATGGAAGTGTCACGCAACACGGTGCGCAATCTCATCAACAGCGCTTTGGCCACTTTGCGCCGCAAGGTGGGCGTGCTGCCCGCGGGCGCAGGGCTTTCGGCGGCGCTGTCGGAGGCGGTGGAGATGCGCATGGCCCCGGGCGCTCGCGCGCGGATGCGCTCGCAATCGACGGGCTTGGCGTGGGGGACGCGGGCCGCGGCCGCAGTGACCGTGGCGACCGCCGTGGGCGTGCTGGGGTTCGCGGTGACCTGGCAGCCGCCGGAGTCGGTGCCCGATGAGCCGGTACCGCTGACCGAGCCCGCTTTGGCGGACGTTACGGGCCCCGAACTGGTGGCGACGGACGTGGTGGACGGCTTGCTGGTACTGGAAGCCCGCGACGAGTCGGGCGTGGCCGATGCATGGTGCGTTGACGCCGATGGGGCGGTCTACCGCCCCGTGGCCGTTGATGGCGAAGTGTCCGCTGGGACGTCGAGCGTTTGGCAATTCCAGGTGCCCAGCGGCACCTACGACGTGCACCTGGTGGACGCCGAGGGCAACGAATCCACCGGCACCGTGACCGCCACCGTCCTCCCCATCTACCCCGCCCCCACCACCGAGTAGGAGTAGCCAGACGCCGCGGCGTGAACTGCGGCAGAAAATCTCCGTCAGCCGCAAAAAAACGGCCGGGGCGCGCCGCTGAACTGCACCCCAATTCTTAGACGGGCTAATAAAGACTAAGCTGCAAGGGACT
>CANSES010000018.1 GCA_947645965.1 uncultured Enterorhabdus sp.
GCGAGGCGCGCCTGGGCAAGGAAGCCGCCAAGCCCCACCGCCTGCACCGCAAGCTGACCCGCGACTAGCCGTCGGAAAAACCGACTGTCTCCCGGAGCCCTCTTCGACCCCCGATCGAAGAGGGCTCTCTCGTTGATCGGCCCCGCTTTTTCTGCCGCCGTAAAAAATCACGCTCGTTCCTGTGACATTTCGCCCCGCCCGTTCGTATTGAAGGCAAGGAGGTAAGCATGCGAACACCCTTACATGGAAAGCAGGAGACCAGTGTGGCGGAACGAGCGCTGGCGCGGTGGGGCGATACGGTCTTTCGCGTGGCCCTCGCCCAAACCGGGTCCCGCACGGAAGCCGAGGACATCTACCAGGACGTGTTCCTGAAGCTGGTGGACCAACCGCGCACCTTCCTCAGCGACGATCACCTGAAGGCGTGGCTCATTCGGATAACGATCAACCAGTCCCGGGATCTTCTCCGCACCCGCGCGCGCCGTGCGACCGACTCGCTCGAGTGCCATCGCGAGGAGGCGGAGCGCAAGTTGGCGCAAGCGGCCTCGGAGGGTTCGGGTGGCCCCGGCGGCCCCAGTGGCGCTGAGGATGGTTTCTCGGACCTCTGGGACGTCGTCGCCCTTCTGCCCGAAGACCAGCGCACGGTCGTCAACCTCTTCTACGTGGAAGAGCTCACCACGCGGGAAATCTCACGCATCCTGGAGTGCTCGACCGGCGCCGTGCGCACGCGCCTCTATCGAGCCCGGGAAGCCCTGCGCGATCTGCTGACCCATGGCGAAGACGTCCGCGGCGCGGCCCGCGGCGGCCGACCGGGCCACGGGCCGCACTCATCCCCAGACGCGAACCTACTCCATCCCGACAACGCAAAGGAGACCCAGCTATGAGCGACACCCACTCGGTTCCTTCCCACGATACCGAACCCGAAAACCATCGAGACCCCGCGGCGAGAGTCGACGACTTTCTGGAACAGTACGCCTCAGCCACCCGGGCTGAGCGAGCGCCGAGCGGGACCCGAGCCCGACTACGGGAGGCCCTTAGCGTAAAAGGGGCGCGAAGCTCGCGGGCCTATTCCGCAGGGGGCGCGGACCGGCCGGCGACGGCCGCCAAGGCCCTCGTCACCCCGCGGCGCCCCCACCGCTTCCCCCGATACGCCATCGCCGCCGCAAGCATCGCCGTCTTCATCTTGGCCGGTGCCACGGCAATCACCCTGGGAGCTTCGGGGCCGCAAAGCACCGCCCCCTCCGCACCGCCCCTCGAACAGCGCGCCGACGACCCCGCAGGCGAAGCCGGCGACTTTCCAGCAGGAAACTTCTTCGTGCTGAAAGCGTGGGCCGATGAGACAGCGGCAGAAAACGCCCCTGCACCTTCGGGCGACCCCGTGGGCATTAACTGGCTGCATCCCGCCTTCGTGACAAGCTGGGAGACTTGGCAGGACGATCCCGTGTTCGGAGAGCTGCTGGCGCCCGGAGAGGCCCTGACCTACTTCAACTTCGACGCCCAGTGCGAGGGGGCGAACCTCGCTTCTGTCTCCTACCGCATTGACAACGAGAACGCCTTTTTCGAGTACTTCGATTGGCGAGAAGTCGACAAGCTGAGAGAAGCCGGGGATGACCCTCAGCAGGTCGTCGAGCATGGCCCCTCGTTCACCCTCACCTACGGGAGCGACGGAACCGCCGCAACGGCCTTTACGCGCCTTTACGTCATATCGCCGTGCCCGGATGAATACGCCCACAACCCCCATGCGGTGGAAGGCTACGCCGAAGCTGCGCGAGTTCTCGACGGGTCAACCATCACGCTCACGGCCACCTTCAACGATGGCACCACCCAAGAACGGGCCTACCGCATAGCCATGGCCGAGAGCTTCGATGAGAAGTGCCGGGAATTCCTCGACGAATACTTTGCCGCCTGGGATATCGTCGGACGCCAAGGGAAAGAGGCGATTCTGGACGAAACATCCGATGCGCCTAAGTTGTTCACCCTAGAGTCTATCGATGCATAATCCCCCTTTCTGAATAGCTCATCCGATGGCCTGCGTGATTTTTGCGCGGGCCATCGGCCTTTCTCTCGTTGACTTCATTCCATCTTTTGATTGCTCTATTATACCCATTTTTACTATCTATTGCACTCATTTTCTTTCATTTTCCCTAAAATGGTGTTATTATTACCTTATCTTATCAATCTATAGATTGGATTATCATGAGCGAAGTCGACATGTCCCAGCAGATCAAGGAAATTCGCAAGCGCTACGGCCTCTCGCAACAGGCGTTCGCCCGCCTCCTCGGCATCGGCGAGGCGAGCATCACCCGCTACGAGAACGGAGTCACCCCTACCAAGGCCAACGCCAATCTCATCCGCGCCGCCACGATCCCCGAGTTCATGGCCGGCTGTCTCGAGCGGGAGGGTGACGTGCTCACCCCCAAGCAACGCGCGTCGGTCGAGAAGATCGTGTACGCAGAAATCACTTTTAACGAGGAGGGAGCGATCATGGATATGACCGACATCTACGAGATCACGCTGCAACAGGAAGTGCTGAACGAGAAAGCATGGGATATCATGGCGCAAGTATCCCGAGCCCGACAAAAGGCCCGCGATTGCGGTGATGATGCCCTCGCCCTTGTTTACGACGACATCGAATTGCAGATCGCAAAACTCGTGCCCTTCATTCTGTCTAACGAAAGCGCGAACGTTGTCGCCCTCGGCGAAATCAGAGGACAGCTCTCCAGCTTCCAAAAACTTGTGGAAACGCAACTTGCGAAGGCGGCGTAACCATGATGTCCCTTGAGCACTTCACCGAGGAAGAGTTCTATGATGCCCACACTGTCATTCTGAGGCGCCTTTTATCGGGCAATCGCCCGCTGCTCAACGATAGCCCCCAGGCCTTTCTTCTTGGCGGTCAAAGCGGAGCGGGAAAGACCACCCTGCACAAAGCGCTTCGCGAGCACTTCGGGGGGAACGTCATCAGCATCATCGGTGATGACTACCGCAAGGATCACCCGCGCTTCTCCGAACTGCATCGCCGCTACGGAGACGAAGCCGTCAATTACACGGCACCGTGGGCCGGTCGTATGACCGAAGCCCTTATCGAGTCGTTGTCCGCCATTGGTTACAACCTCATTATCGAGGGAACCCTGCGCACAGCAGAAGTTCCCCTCAAGACAGCTGATCTTCTACGCGAGCGAGGCTACGACGTGTCCTTGGCGCTCATGGCCGTCAAGCCAGAAATTTCACTGATAAGCTGTCAGATACGTTACGAGGAAATGTGCATCCTGGGCACCACACCCCGCGCCACCGACCCGGCGCATCACAGCAAAATCGTCGATCAAATCGTCAGCAACCTGGCCACCCTGGAAGACAGCGGCGCCTTCGAGAGCATCTTCCTTTACAACCGAGCACAAGAACAGCTCTTCCCTCGGGAAAACGTCGAGAGCAGCGCCAGCGAAACGCTCAGAGACACACTGTTCGGGCCATGGACTCCCGACGAACAGCGGCACTACCAGCATTTGAAGCAAAAGCTCACTAAGCTGAGGGCGCGGTAAACCGCCTCGCACGGGCACAGCAGAGCGCACTGCCGTGGGGTTGACTCTCGCTATCCCACGGCGAGCAGGACGGCAATCGCCGACACCTTCCCGCCCCGCCCTGCCCGACTCATGCGAGCCCCGCTAGGCCTGGCCGTCAGCGGAATCGACCGCGTCGGCCTTATCGGCATCGACTTTATCGGCGTCGGCCTTATCGGCATCGGCACCGGTCACTCGCGCAGGGGCGGATCCGTCGGACACGACAGCCTCGGCCGCCCCATCGCTCTTGGCGTTTCCAGTCGGCTCAACCTCTTCGCTGACGCCCTCGCCTTCCGCGGTATTTTCCCCGTCCGTCTCTGCCGCAGCGGCCCGGCTTTCGATCTTCGCGGCATGATGAGCCAGAATGTCGGCCTTCAGCAGACGCTGGAACTCCTCGAGGTCGTACAGCTCGCCCGTATCCTCTTTGTCGTTGGCCGCCAGCTCGAAAACACCATCGGGATCATCGGCACCGTCAAAGCCCTCGAAGCCCTCCGTCTCGCCAAAACCATCGACCTCCGGGAAATCTTCGGCGCCCTCAACGTTATCGAAGCTCTCCCCGCTCTCAAAACCCTCTTCATCCGCCCCGTCCTCATCGGCAGTGAAGGCCACGGGGATGAGTTGCGGGCCCTCGCCACGGGCGGCTGCGGCAGCCGCCGCGGCCGCCGCCGGAGTGGCCGCCGTACGCGCTCGCATTGCCTCGCGCTTGCGCAGAGCCGCTTCCAGAGCGCCACTCGCGGCAGCCCCATCGGCCACCGCCCCGACCGTCGCCGTCTCAGTTGCCATCTCTGCCGCTTCCCGAGCGTCAGAACTCGGAACGCCCTCCTCGACCCCGGCGCCAGTCACCCCGCCGTAGGCGTTCACAGGCACGCGCATGGCCTCTGAACGCTCGCGACGCGCCTTGTTGGCCTCCACGGCCAAGGCCACCGCTGCTCCTGCCGTACCGATGCCCAACACACCCAGCGACACCGGCCCGGCCATCTTGGCTCCGGCGATCCAGGGAATATCCTCAGTAGTGGCAAAGGGCTCGTTCCCGTTCCCCTCTACCCCGTACTTCAGCACCTGCACGACAAAGTGGCCGCCCTGCTCGCTCTCGCCGAGCACGCTCGCGCGATCATAGCCGCGATCGCGCAGCACCGCCGCCCGATCGTGGGCCGCTGCCATCATCTCGTCGCGGCTTCCGAACATCAGCGCATCAGTGGGGCACACGGCGACGCAAGCAGGCTTCCCGCCGTTGGCCACGCGATCGGGGCAGCCGTCGCACAGGCAAACGGCCCCGCGCTCATCGGCGCTGCGGGGCGCCGCTACGGGACACACCATGGCACAGAGCCCGCAGCTCACGCAGCGCTCGGCCACGGGACCCGTCAAACCCGCCGCCTCGTCGAGCGTAAGCGAGCCCGTGGGGCACACCTGCGCGCAAGGGGCCTCGGCACAGCGCACGCAGCCCTTCCGTGCCACTTCCCAGACCATCCCCTGGCCGGCTGCCTCGCGTTCGGTTAAGGTGATCACCAGCGGCGAGAGGCCGTCCAAGTCGGCCGCGCGCTGATAGGCGTCGGCCACCGCCTCGTTGCCCTCCACGGTGCCCCAGGGCAGCCCCGCGCGCTCCTTGCACGCCTGGGCGCAGGCTCCGCAGGCCGTGCAGCGACTTGCATCGAACAGAATCGCCTTGTCGTTCATCATGCCACCTCGGCCTTCTCAACGTTCACGAGGAACCCCTTCGTGTCGAAGCTGCCGCCCGCCGCCGAGGCCACGCCGGGAGCCAGCAAGGCCCAGCTGTGGCCCACCATCGGTGCCACCGCACCCTCGGCCTCGTCGTCGGTCACCTCGATACCGTTCAACATCACGTAGTGGGCCTCGTTGCCCTCGCAGGCGAAGGGGGCCAAGCGCGTCGTCACCAGCACCGGCGCCTCAACCGCGCCGCGCCCATTGGACACGCGCGCCACATCGCCCGTTTGCAACCCGCGAATGCGCGCCAAGGCCTCGGACACCTCCACGAAGAAGCCCGGCTCGAAAGCGCGGGCCGCCCCCGAGAGGGCCCGCTGGGCCGCACTATCGGTGCGCGCGGTGTTCACCACCGCCGCAATGGGGAAGGCCTCGCGGTCGGCCATGACCTCGCTGTAGTCCGGCGCCAGCACCGCCTCCAGGGCCGCATCCCGCACCCCGGCTCCGCCGCCCGCTTCCGCGGAGCCGTCGCCCGTGCCGCCCTCTGCAGCATTGTCGTCCGCAGCAGCCGCATCCGCAGCCCCGCCGCCCTCGGCCGAGCCGCCCTCGGCCGCATCCGTGCCGCCCGTCGCATCGGCCCCAGCCCCAGCCTCGGCGACCGCACCATCCTCGGCGCCCTCCGTAGGGGCGGGCTTCAGCCCGCCCGCACCCGCCGCGTCCGCTTCAGGCTCCACCGCGCCCAAACCGCGACGACAGGCCGCCGCCAGCAGCACCGGCGAGGCGTAGGACGTGTTCAGTCGGTTGTTGAGCGGCGATTCCAGCGGCTCGTAGTGCTCGGGCAAAGGACCGTCGGCCAAGCGATCGGACCACAGCAGTCCCACCTGCTCCCACACGCCGGGAAACGCGCAGTTGTCCGGGGCTATCCAGCGCCCGTCGCGCAGGGTCGTGAAATCGGCCTGGTCGGTCATGACCCACACCCGACCATCCCAGTACAACAGGTTGCGATCCTGCGCCCAAGGCTGGCCGGCCAAATTCGTGCTCGCGCGATTGCCGCGCACGCGCACGTTGCTCGGCCAGGTGAATCCCCAGTTCGGGAACAGCCCCAGACCGCTCTCGTCCGTGGCGTCGCGGCGTCCCACCGGCTGCTCGCTCGGCGACGCGGGCGCACCGTTGTTGTTCCAGCACCCGGCAAAGGGGGCCGCCGCGCAGGCGGCCGAGCCGTCGGCCCGCAGGCCTGCGGTACCCTCCAACAGCAGCACCTTCCCCGCGCTCCAGTCGGCGCCCTCAATCTGGTAACCGTTCAGGGCCCAGGCCACGCGCACCAGATCGATGCCGCCCTCGCCCTCGTAGTCCCACTTCGTGTTCAGCAGCGGATCGGGGGCCACGCCGCCCTTGGTGTCGTACAAGTTGTACACGCGCCGCCACAGCTCGCCGATGAGCGCCGCTTCGCTGCGGCTCTCGCCGAAGGGCTCGCAGATGGCCGGCGCGTACTGCATCAGGCGCGACGATGCCACGCGCATGCCTGCCTTCTCCATCCCGATGGCCACGGGCAGCTGGTACACCGTGGTTCCCAGCGCGGCAGCATCGTCCAGCTCGCGCCAGAACGCCGCCGTGCGCGAAGGAGCGCTATCGGCCACCACAAGCCAGTCCAGTCCGGCCAAGTGCTCGGGCCCGAAGGCTCCCGGAGCGGCAGCCAGCGGATCGGCGCCCCACACGAAGCAGCCCTTGGCTGTGCCCGCTGCCACGGTGTCGAACAGCGATGTGCCCTCCAGCGTCGCGAAGCGCTTCGGCAGCCAGTCGAAACCGTAGGCGTTCTCGGGCGTCGCTGCCGCGCCCCACCACTCCTTCAGGGCCGGCACCACCATCTTCGGAGTCTGGGCCGCCGTACCCGCCGGGGCCGTCACCGATTCCAGCCACGCCTGCAAGGTGGGTGTCTGCTCGCTCGGCCAGGCCACGGCCCCCGGGAAGGCCTCGGCGGTCAGGCCCAGCTGGTCGGCCGCGGCCTCGCCGGCCACCCCGCCCAAGTAGTGGATGCCGCCGCCCACCACGCCGATGTTGCCCAGCAGCAGCTGGGCCACGCAGGCCGCGCGCACCGCCTGGGCACCGGTGCCGTGCTGCACGAGACCGGGCCCCGCCAGCACCTTCGCCGCCGCCTCGGGCACGCCCGTGGCCGCCATGGCCTCGTAGACCGCTTCCAGCAGAGCGCGATCCACGCCGCACACCGCGCTCACCGTATCCAGATCATAGCGGCTGTAAAAAGCCTGCATCTGCATCCACACGCTGCCCTCGTACTGTAGCGTGATGTCGCGCACCGGCCGGGGCACCGAGGGAATGGCCCACACCGGCACACCCTCGCCGCGCACCCAGGCGAACTCGCCGTCGAAGCGCATGTTCCACGTGTCGAAACCGTCGGTGCGATAGCCCCAGGCCTCCGCATCGTAGGTGCCGGCCACGGGATTCCACCCCGGGAACAGCCCCGCCGACCCGTCGAAGGCCGCCCCGTCGTTCACCAAATACGATGCGTTGGTGAAGTTCAGCACGTATTCCGGCTGCCAGCGGTTGTTCTCCATCACGTACTTCACCAGGCCGCCGAAAAACGCCGCGTCGGTGCCGGGGCGCAGGGCCACGTGGGTGTCGGCCATCTCGGCCGTGCGGCTGCGCAGCGGGTCCACCACGATCCAGCGCGCGCCGGCCTCACGGGCCCGCTCGATCCAGCGCAGCATAACCGGCTGGGACGCAGCGTGGTCGGACCCCACCGTGAGGATCACCTTCGCCCGCGGCACATCGCTCATCAGCCCGTCGGGCGCATCCACGCCGAAAGAGGCCCGGCAGGCCGCGGCGAAGGCGCGCCGCCCGAACACCGCCTCGTTGTCCAGGTGCACCACGCCCCAACTGCGCAGGGCCTTCGCCAGCAGATACTGCTCCTCGGCCACCAGGCGCGCGCCGCCGAAACTGGCGATGGCCTCGGTGCGCATCACGGGCAGCTCGCCCACGCGCTCCACGAAGGTCTCGTCGCGGGTCTTCTTCACGGCCGCGGCGATCTCGCCCATGGCCATGTCCCAGGAGATGTCCTCCCACCGGTCGCTGCCGGGGCGCCGCACCCGCGGGGTCGCCAGACGGAAGGGGTTGGGCACTGCTTCCCCGCTCTCCTCGTCGCGCACCGAGCGCAGCCCCAGCATCTGAAGGCCGCGCGGGCACAGCTTCCCCTCGGTCAGGGGGTTGGCAGCCTCGCCGCCCACACGCACCGGCACGTCGAAATCGCAGTGCACCACCGCCGTGCAGCCAGCCCCGCAGCCCTCGCACACCACCGTGCGCGGCTCGTTTTCGCCCTCGAGGGGAGCCTCGGCCGCCCCGTCGGCGACAGCCTCCTCGTCGGCCCAGGCCGCGCCCGTGCCGCCCAGCGCCGCCGTGGACAGCGCCGCCACACCCGCACCTGCGAGAAACTTCCTTCGCGTCAGTTCCATATACGCTCGATCTCCTCTGTGTGCTGAATCCCTGGGGAACGCCTCTTTACACCCTGTCATTCTCGGGTTGCATTTTCACACACCCGACGCGAAAACGGCCCCCGGAACCCATGGTCCGGGGGCCGTAGGCGGCCAATCTCATAAATTGTCCACGTTCGAAGCCGTCAAACCGCCTTTGATGAGGTAGTTTGTCAGATTCGGCGCGCCCTTAAGCCCGGCTGACGGCCACGGCGCACACCTTGTACTCGGGCACCTTGCACACGTTGTCCAAGGCGGCGTTGGTGAGCCAATTGGCGTTGCCATCCTGGAAGTGGAAGGGCATCCACGTCTCGCCCGGCGAGGTCTTCGGCGACACACGGGCCGTGGTGACCACCGAACCGCGGCGGCTCTGAACCCGGACCCGATCGCCGTCAGCCACGCCGAGGGCCGCCGCGTCGGCATCGTTCAGCTCGATGAACGACGTGTCACCCATGGCGTTGAGTCCCGCGGTGCGGGCGGTCATGGCGCAGGCGTTGTAGTGGTGCAGCACGCGCCCGGTCATGAGCACAAGGGGGAACTCGCCGCAGGGCAACTCGTCGGCGGGACGGTATTCCGCGTCGGAGAACTTCGCCTTCCCGCGGCTGAAGGTGCCCACGTGCATGATGGGCGTGCCCGGAGAATCCGCCGTGGGGCAGGGCCACTGGAGCCCGCGCCCGGCCACCGCAGCGCTATCGAGGCGCTCGTGGCTGATGCCGCCGTAGCTGGGGGTGAGCGAGGCCACCTCGTCCATGATGGCCGCCGGGCTCAGGTGCGGTTGCGGGTAGCCCATGCGGTTCATGATCTCGGTGAAGATCCAGGTATCGGGACGCGTTCCCTCGATTTCCACAGCCGGGCGAATGCGCTGGACGCGGCGCTCGGTGTTGGTGAAGGTGCCCTCCTTCTCGGCGTAGCTGCGCCCGGGCAGCACCACATCGGCCAAGGTCGCCGTCTCGGTGAGGAACAGGTCGTCCACCACGAGGAAGTCCAGGGCCTCCAAAGCGCCCATCACGTGGTTCGTGTCGGCATCGGTGCGCACCGGATCCTCGCCGAAGATGAACAGGCCCCGGATGCGGCCGTCCTTCATGGCGCCGAAGCACTCGGTGGCCATGAGCCCCGGCTTCTCCGGCAGCGCCACGCCCCAGGCCTTCTCGAACTTGGCCCGCACCTCGGGGTTGGCCACCTTCTGATAGCCCGGGAAGTCGGCCGGGGTGGCCCCCATGTCGCAGGCGCCCTGTACGTTGTTCTGGCCGCGGATGGGGTTCACGCCGCAGCCGGGGCGGCCCAGCTTGCCGGCCACCAGGGCGATGTTCGACAGGGACATGACGCCCTCGGTGCCCGTAGAGTGCTCGGTCACGCCGAGACAGTAGATGATGGGGGCGGTATCGGCACGACCGTACAGCTCGGCAGCGGCCACCAGATCGTCCGGATCGATATGGCAGATCTCGGCCACGCGCTCCGGCGTGTACTCCTCCACCATGGCGGCGAAGGCGTCGAAGCCCTCAGTGCGCTGGTCGATGAAGGCATCATCGACCAGGCCGGCGTGGATGAGCGCCCGGGCGAAGCCGTTGGCGAAGGCCACGTTGGTGCCGGGGCGCAGCTTCAGGTGGATGTCGGCTTTCTCGGCGATGCGGATGTCGCGCGGGTCCACCACGATGAGCTTGCTGCCGCGCTCCACGGCGGCGCGCACCTGCATGCCGATGACCGGGTGGGCCTCCTCGATGTTGGAGCCCACCATCATGATGACGTCCGGCGTGTCGGTGATATCGGCGATGGTGTTGGTCATGGCGCCCGAGCCGAGCGTGATAGCCAGGCCCGCCACGGTGGGGGCATGGCACACGCGGGCGCAGTTGTCCACGTTGTTGGTGCCGAAGGCGGCCCGCGCCATCTTCTGCAGCAGGTAGATGTCCTCGTTGGCCGAGCGCGAGCAGGCGAAGGCGGCCACGGAATCGGGGCCGGTCTCGCCGATGATGCGCTTGAAGTTCTCGGCCACGTAATCGAGCGCCTCGTCCCAGCCGGCCGGTTCCAGCGCCCCGGTGGCGCGGTTGCGGATGAGGGGCGTGGTGAGGCGGTCGGGCGCCTGGACGAAGTCGAAGCTGCCCGAGCGGCCCTTCACGCAGAGGCGGCCGTGGTTGGAGGGGCCGTCGGCCGGGCGCGTGTCCACGATGCGGCCGTCCTTCACGAGCAGGTCGTACTGGCAGCCCGTGGCGCAGTGGGGACAGGTGGTGCGCACGGCGCTTACTTCCCAGGCGCGATAGTCGGCGCGGCGCTTCTCCACGATGGCGCCCGTGGGGCAGGCCGCCGCGCAGCAGCCGCAGCTCTCACAGCCCGTGGCGCGCCAGTCGGGTCCGAAGGGGGCCTCGATGGCCGCGCGCAGGCCCCGCTGGGCCGTTTGCAGCGTGTGGTTGCGGGCCTGGTTGTTGCAGGCGCCCACGCAGCGCTGGCAACCGATGCACAGCCGCGGGTCGAAGCGCAGAAACGGGTTCGCGTCCCGCACCGGGGCGTTCTTCTCGGGCGCGGGGAAGCTGGGCGCCTCCACCCCCAGATCGCGACAGAGATCCTGCAGCTCGCAGTCGCCGTTCTTCAGGCAGCTGAAGCAGAAGTTGGTGGAGTTCAGGCCGTGGTTGGAAATGACCAGGTCCAAGGCGAGGCGCCGGGCCGCGGCGACCCGCGGGGTATCGGTGCGCACCACCATGGCCTCGGCCACGGGGGTCTTGCAAGCGGCCACCAGCTCCGGCTCGCCTTCCACCTCCACCACGCATACGCGGCAGGAGCCTACATTGCTCACGTCTTTCAGATAGCACAGGGTGGGAATGGCGATGCCCGCTTCCCGAGCCGCCTCCACGATGGTGGTGCCCGCGGGCACGGTCACGGCGCGGCCGTCGATGATCAGGTTAGGCATACTGGATGCGACCCCCTTCCGCACTGCCGCAGCCGAACACGTCGCAGCGCAGGCAGCGACCGCACTCCTGGGCGGCCTCTTCGGTGGACATGGCAACTTCGGTGGCCGCGAAATCGCGGGCGCGCTCGCGGGCCGGGCGCTCGGCCACCGCTACGCGCCCCGTGGGCACGCGGCGGTTCGGCACCGCACAGGGCGCCTGCACCCCGCAATCCAGGGTGTGGTTGTAGCCCAGGTAGGCATCGATGTTGCGGGCCGCCACCTTGCCCGCGGCAATGGCGCGGATCACCGTGGCGGGGCCGGTCTGGCAGTCGCCGCCGGCAAACACGTTGGTGAAGCCCTCGGCCACCAGGAAGTTGTCCGCCGTGAAGCGGCCGCGATCGGCGGCCATGCCGAAGGCCTCGAAGGGATCGGACACGATGTCCTGGCCGATGGCCACGAGCACCACGTCGGCGGGAATCACCGTCTCGGGCTTGTCGGCGGCCACGGGAGCGGGGCGGCCGCCCTTCACCGGGCCCACCATCTGGGGCTGGGTGACGAGTGCCCGCACGGCGCCCTCCTCGTTCACGGCCAGGCCCATCGGCGCCTGCAAGGGACGCATCTCCACGCCCTCGGCGATGGCGGCCTCCACCTCGGCGGCCAGGGCCGTCATGTCCTCCAGGCGGCGCCGGTACACCACCGTCACCTCGCCACCGCAGCGCACAGCGGTGCGGGCGCAGTCCATGGCCACGTTGCCGCCGCCGACCACCACCACTGACTTGCCCGTGAAGTCGGGAACCTCTCCCTCGCCGATGGCGCCGAGCAGCTCCACGGCCGAGAACACGCCCGCGGCCCCCTCGTTCTCCAGCCGCAGGGTCTTGGCCCCGTGGGCGCCGATGGCCACGTACAGGGCGTCGAAATCGGCGGCCAGGCGCTCCAGGGCCGCGGCATCTACCGCCTCGCCGGCGTGCACGGTGATGTCGCCGGCCCGCAGGATGGCGTCGATGTCCTCATCCAAGCGCTCCCGCGGGAAGCGGTAGGCGGGAATGCCGAAGCGCATCATGCCGCCCAACTGGGTGCGGCCCTCGTACACGTGCACCTCGTGGCCCATGAGGGCGGCGAAGTAGGCGCAGGTGAGTCCCGAGGGGCCCGCACCCACCACGGCGATGCGACGGCCCGTGGCCGGCAGGGCCTCGGGCACGGCCACTTCGTCGGCGGCGGCCCGATCCACGGCGTAGCGCTTGATGCCGCGAATGTTCAGGGGCGCGTCCACGAGCATGCGCCGGCAGCGGGTCTCGCAGGGATGCTCGCACACGAAGGCGCAGGCCGTGGGAAACGGGTTGTCCTTGCGAATCATGGCCACGGCGCCGGCGCAATCCCCCGCTCCGGCCAGGGCGATGTAGCCGGGCACGTTCACATGGGCGGGGCAATCGGTCTCGCAGGGCACCGACTGGCCCACGCCCTCGGTGCAGCGGTGGCGCTGCACGTGGGAGGCGAACTCGTCGGCAAACTCGTCCAGGGCCGCGAGCACGGCCGCACCGGCCTCCGAACCGATGGCGCAATCGGAACCGTCGCGGGCCAGCTCGGCCAACGCGCGCAGGCGCTCCACATCCCCTTCCGTGGCGCAGCACGCCAGCACCGAGCGCATAAGAGCCGCCGCCTGGGGCAGACCGTCGCGGCAGGGCACGCACTTGCCGCAGGTCTGGGCGGCGCTCGCCTCCAGCAGCGTGGTGGTCAGCGCCACCGGGCACATCCCCGGAGGCGTGGCGGCCACGCGCCGCTCGAAGCGATCGAGAAACGCCCGCAGCCGCCCGTCGTGAACGGCCCGCGCCTCGATAGAGAGTCGGTTCATAGGCTTCTCCCTCTTCTTGTTTAGGTTAGACATGCGCCAGTGTATCAGCCGGCGCCGAGGCCCGTGTTTCCGAATGGTTTCCCGCCGCCCAACGGCGCAGCCCGCAGACCGGGCCGGAGGAAGCGAAAGACGCGGAACACATCGGGGCGACGAACCATACGGGAACTTTCCGACACGGGAAACCGTCCCTGCCGAAACTGCGGAAAACCATCGCGCCATCCCCACGGCAAAACCCGTGGGAATCCACAATGCCGCACCCTGACACTTGTCAACAAACGGTCTACAGGGCAATGCTTAGCTTGCCGATCAAGGTTCAACGGCTATACTGTCACCATTGCCATTTGTCCCCTATCAAGGAGAACCACCATGAACACCTCCCATGCCAAATCCATCAAGGGCATGAGCATTGCCAATATCGTGCTCGCCGCCCTCGGCATCATCGGCATCCTGATCGCCTGGGTCGGCCTTGGCAGCGCCAGCGCGTATCTCAACAATTCCGGCTACGACTACTTCTACACCGACGAGGGCTACATCATCCAAATGAGCGACATCAACATGCTGCTCGGCATGGTGGGCATCTTCGTATTCTGGGGCTTCGCCTGCCTGGTTATCGTAATGATCGCCGGTATCATGGGCGTGCGCGGCGCCAACAAGCCCGAGAAGCTGAAGGGCGTCATGGTGTGGAATATCGTGGGCGCCATCGCCGCCTTCCTCGGCGCGGGCATTATCTCGCTCGTGCTCTGCATCGTGGTGGCCGTGTTCGCCAACAAAGATAAGAACGCGGCGCTGGCCAGCGCCGCCTACGCCGCGCCCGTCTATGGCGCTCCCACCTACGGCGCGCCCGTCGCTCCCCAGGTGCCGACCCAGCCGGTTGCTCCCCAGCAGGCCGCCGCCCCGACGGCCCCCGTGGCTCCCGTGGCCGCGCCCGTTGCCGTCACCTCCGAGACCCTCGTGTCCGATCCCGCGCCCGTGACCCCCGCCGCCGAAGTGGCCGCCGAGGCCGTCACCGCCGAGGTAGCCGCTGCCGAGCCGGCCGTCGTAGTGCCCGACAACTACATCGAGGACGCCCAGGCCAGCGTCACCGTCGTGGAAGAAGCCCCCACCGACGAGAAGCCCCAGGCGTAAAATCAGCACCCCAGCACCAAAGAGAGGGAGCCGAAAGGCTCCCTTCTTTTATATCCGGTTCCCCGCAGGTCCCCGCGCGGGAGGGGTGCGTTCGCGGCCGTCTGAGCGCCCCGCGGAGAACGCGGCCCAAAAAGAAGCAGATTCCACGTCAGCACCAACGATGCGGGGATAGTACCGACCGATGTGCGTCATCCCCTCTGCTTCTCTAGCCGCGTTCGCAGCGGGAACCAGCGCGAAGTCGGCCGCGAACGCACCCCTCCCGCGCGGGGACCGGACAGCCCCAAACCAGCCAGGGCGCCCCTACTCCTCGTAGTCCGTATCAATCACCACATCAAACGAGTAGGCCGGATACCGCGCTGCCAAAGCCTTCACCACCGCCTCGCGCACCGCTTCCCCGTCGGCCGAGAAGTCCACCACCATGTCGAAGTACACCGTAGCATCTTCCGTATCCACGTAGAACCCGTGCACCTGTCCGATAGCCGGCTCCTGGGCCACGATCTTCTGCAGATCGGCGCGCACGTCGGCGAATTGCCCCTGGCTGTTGGCCGCGTAAATGCCCACGATGGCCCGGATATGGAACTTCTCCGCGAGCCCCTCGGTGATCTTGCGCGTTAGCTCGTGGATCTGGCGGGCGTCCATGGCGTCGTCTACCTCGATGTGCAGGCCGCCGAGCACCTCGTTGGGCCCGAAGTTGTCCAGCACGATATCGTAGGTGCCCCGCACCCCGGGAAACCCGTTCACATAGGTGGCGATGGCGTTCACCAGCTTCTTGTCCTCCGGCAGCCCGATGATGGGGCCCAGGGCGTCCCGCAGCACCTCGATACCGGCCTTGCACACCACGAGCGAGATGATGAGGCCCACGATGCCGTCGATGTTGAGTCCCCACAGGTTCTGGGCCGCGGCCACCACCAGGGTGCCCGCCGACAGCACGGCATCGTAGTTGGAATCCACCCCCGAGGCGATGAGCGCCTCGCAGTGCGTCTTATCGCCGAAGCGCTTGAACATGATGCCGATGACGATCTTCGCCAAGATGGCCACCAGGATGACCGTGATGGTGATGACCGAGTAGCTCGGCGTGCCCGGGTGGATGATCTTCACCACCGATTCCCGCAGCGACACCACGCCGGCCACCAGGATGATGACGGCGATGACCACACTCGTCAGGTACTCCACGCGCCCGTAGCCGAAGGGATGGCGGCGGTCGGGGCGGCGCCCGGCCAGCTTCGTGCCCACGATGGTCACGATGGAGGACAGGGCGTCGGTGGCGTTGTTCACGCCGTCCAGAATGATGGCGATGGAATGGGACACGAATCCCACGGCAAGCTTGAATGCCACGAGCAAGAGGTTGCCCGCAATGCCGTACACGCTCGCCCTAACGATCTCCCGCTCGCGATCCATGATCATCACCTTCGCTATATTATGTGCGCCCTTCCGACTCAGCATCGATTATAGCCCTCGTCTTCCCCGCCCCAAATGCTTACCACGTAGCCTTTCCAATGCAGTTCGGCAACCTCCCGCCAACAGCGGCCGCCAGCAGCCGAAACAACTCGCGAGCGCGGACTATATTCCGTAGGGAAGCACCGCTTCTCCCTGTCCATGCTCACTTTCAGGAGGCATCCATGGCTACCACTCCCACGGCCGCGCCGGCCGCGAGCACCAACCTCACCGACGGGTTCCACGTGCTGGTTCAATCGCTGCTGAAGAACGACCTGAACCGCCTGTACGGCGTCATCGGCATTCCCGTGACCGATGTGGCCCGCATCGCCCAGGCCAAGGGCATCCGCTACATCGGCATGCGCCACGAGGCCGACGCCGGCAACGCCGCCGCGGCCGAGGGCTTCATCACCGGCAAGCCCGGCCTGTACCTCACCGTATCGGCCCCCGGGTTCCTGAACGGCATCGTGCCTTTGAAGGAGGCCACCGAGAACGGCTGGCCCGTTATCATGATGGCCGGATCGTCGTCCCGCGAGCTCATCGACTTGGGCGAGGGAGACTACGAGGGGCTCGACCAGCTGAACTACGCAAAGCCCTTCGCCAAGGCCGCCTACCGGGTCGATAGGGTGGAGGACATCCCGCTCGTGGTGGCCCGGGCCATCCGCGCCGCCTGCTCGGGGCGCCCCGGCGGCGTGTACATCGACCTGCCCGGCGATACCCTGGGCCAGACCATCGACGCCAGCGTGGCCGAGGGCCTGCTGTACAAGGTGAACGACCCGGCCCCGGCCCAAATTCCCGCCCAGAGCGTCGTCGATGAGGCCATGGCCGTGCTGGCCAGCGCCAAGAAGCCCCTCATCTACCTGGGCAAGGGCGCGGCCTACGCCCAGTGCGACGACGAGGTGCGCCAGTTCGTGGAAGCCACCGGGGCGCCGTATTTGGCCATGTCCATGGCCAAGGGCCTTTTGCCCGATAACCACCCGCAGAACGCCGCCAGCGCCCGCGGCATGACCATGCGCGAGGCCGACGTGGTGGTGCTGCTGGGCGCGCGCCTGAACTGGATGCTCAACTTCGGCAAGGGCAAGCACTGGAACGAGAACGTGAAGTTCATCCAGGTGGACATCGACCCCACCGAGATCGACAACTCCCGCTACATCGCCGCGCCGGTGGTGGGCGATCTGAAATCTACCGTGGGCCTGTTCAACGACTACCTGGCCGCCCATCCCTTCAAGGCCGATCCCGCCTGGCTCGCCTCCATCCAGGCCGATTCCGCGAAGAACAACGCCCGCTTCGGCGGAGCCGAGACGGCCGACACCGTGCCCATGAACCACTACAACGCCCTGGGGGCCATTAAGAAGGTGACCGACGCTAACCACGACGTGTACATCGCCAACGAGGGCGCCAACGCCCTGGACGATTGCCGCGACATCATCGATATGTACCTGCCCCGCCACCGCCTGGACTGCGGCACCTGGGGTGTGATGGGCGTGGGTTTGCCCTACGCCATCGGCGCAGCCGTGACCACGGGGCGCCCGGTCATCTCCATCCATGGCGATTCCGCCTTCGGCTTCGACGGCATGGAAGTGGAGACCATCTGCCGCTACAACCTGCCCGTGACCGTGGTGGTGCTGAACAACGGCGGCATCTACCGCGGCGACTTCAAAAACCTGGGCGACGACGGCGACCCCTCGCCCCTGACGCTTGCGGCCTGCGCCCATTACGAGAAGCTGATGGAGGCCTTCGGGGGCACCGGCTACTACGCCACCACTCCCGCCGAGGTGGAGCAGTACGTGGCCGCCGGCGTGGCGAGTCGCAAGCCCACCCTGGTGTGCTGCGAGCTGTCCATCCACGCGGGCAAGGAATCGGGGCACATCACCTACCTGAACCCCCAGCCCGTCACCGGCCCCCTCGTCGGCAACGAGCAAGAAGACCTGGCCGAGCACCGCGAAGGCGGCAAACTCGTCGATTAGCACCCCTCCCCGGCATGCCTCCCATTCCCCATGAGCCATGTCGAATGCGCCCTCGACCGTGACCAAGCGTAGAGGGGATGCGGGGTGCCTTGACCGAGCGAGTTCCACAGCGACTGGAAATGTCCAGTGGACATTTCCACAAAGCGAGGACTGTCTGAGCGAATCAAGGTACCCCGCAGCCCCGACCGGCGCAGAGCCCCAAGCTAACATCAACCGAGAAAGAAGGCCCGAAATGGGAGACATAGGCAACATCATCATCGCCGACATCCTGCCGATCTTCGCCATCATGATCCTCGGCTACCTCGGCGGCAAGCTGCACAAGTTCGACCACGACCAGATGCAGGGCCTGAACAAGGTCGTGCTGGACATCGCCCTGCCGGCCGCGCTGTTTTTGTCCATCACCAAGGCCACCCGCGAGATGCTGTTCAGCGACCTCACGCTGACCCTCGTGAGCCTGGGCGTCGTCATCGGCATGTTCCTGCTCAGCTTCCTGTTGTGCTGGAAGATGTTCAAGCACAACATCGCCGAGGCGGGCGTGTGCGCCCTCATCGCCGGCTCGCCCACCATCGGCTTTCTGGGCTTCGCCGTGCTGGACCCGGTGTTCGGCACCGGCACCCAGACGGGCCTCGTGGTGGCCATCGTGGCCATCATCGTGAACGCTATCACCATTCCCATCGGCTTCTACCTGGTGAACAAGGGCATGAACGCCGAGGCGGCCACCGGTAAGACGAAGCTGGCCGCCACCGGCGCCGCCGCAACGGCCAAGGGCACCCCGGCCGCTCCGACCCAGCATCACAATTCCAGCCTGAACGCCATCGTCAGCTCGCTCAAGCAGCCGGTGGTGTGGGTGCCCCTTTTGGCCGTGGCCCTGGTGCTGGTGGGCATTCAGTTCCCCGCCGAGCTGGACCCCTGCTTCAGCCTCATCGCCAAAGCCAACTCCGGCCTGGCCGTGTTCGCCGCCGGCATCGCCCTGTCCACGGTGAAATTCGCCCTGGGCAAGGAAACCCTGTGGAACGTGTTCTACCGCAACCTGCTGACCCCGGCCGTGGGCCTGGCCATCGGGCTCGTTTGCGGCATCCACGGCGTCATGCTGCAGATGTTCGTGCTGGCCATCGCCCTGCCTCCGGCATTCTCGGGCATCATCATCTCCAGCCGCTACAACATCTATGTTCGCGAAGGCGCCTCCACCGTGGCCGTGTCCACCCTGGCCTTCGCCGCCACCATGCCCCTCTGGATCGTCGTCACCCCCATGATCGAGCATATGTTCGGCGCCTAAGGGAGCAACGGGAAACGCAGTACGTTCAGGGGCGGGCTGTGCGGGCCGCCCCTTTCGCAAGAGAAGGGAGCCTCCATGGACACGCAGCGCACGGAAGAGGCGAGGGCGGTACCGCATCGTCGGGCGGTCACGGGGATGGAGGCGGCGGCGAGCGCGGCCTACGCGCTGTCGGACGTGGCCATGATCTTCCCCATCACGCCGGCATCGCACATGGCCGAGACCGTGGAATCCTGGGCCGTGGCCGGGCGGGAGAACTTCTTCGGTCATCCCGTGGTGGTGAAGGAGATGCAATCTGAGAAGGGCGTGGCCGGAGCGCTGCACGGCTGTTTGGCCGGGGGCGCGCTCGCCGCCACCATGACGGCCAGCCAGGGCCTCATGCTCATGATTCCCAATATGTACAAGGTGGCCGGGGAACTGCTGCCGGCCGTGTTCCACGTGACCTGCCGCTCGCTGGCCACCCACGCCCTGTCCATCTTCGGCGACCACCAGGACCTCATGGCCACCCGCGCCACGGGCGTGGCCATGCTGGGCAGCGCATCGGTGCAGGAGTGCCAGGACCTCTCCTGGGTGGCCCACCTGGCGGCCATTGAGGGCAGCCTGCCCTTCGTGCACTTCTTCGACGGCTTCCGCACCTCCGACGAGGTGCAGACCATCGACGTCATCGACCCGGCGGCCATGGCCCCGCTGGTGGATTGGAAAGCGGTGAGCGCCTTTCGCCACCGCGCCATGGACCCGGAGCATCCCGCCATCCGCGGCACGGCCCAGAACCCCGACATCTACTTCCAGAACCGCGAGGCCCCCAACCGCGCCTACGACGCCCTGCCCGCCATCGTGCAGAAGACCATGGACGGACTGGCGAAGGTGTGCGGGCGCCAGTACCACCTGTTCGATTACGTGGGCGCCCCCGATGCCGAGCGCGTGATCGTCACCATGGCCTCCAGCTGCGACACCGTTGAGGCCGTCGTGGCCGACCGCTGCGCCGCCGGCGAGAAGGTGGGCCTCGTGAAGGTGCGCCTCTACCGGCCGTTTTCCGCCGAGCACCTGCTGGCCGTCCTGCCGCCTACCGCGAAGATCGTCTGCGCCCTGGACCGCACCAAGGAGCCGGGCAGCCTCGGCGAGCCGCTGTTTCTGGACGTGCAGGCCGCCGTGGCCGCCGGCCGTCCCGGCGTGCGCGTCATCGGGGGCCGCTACGGGCTGTCCTCCAAGGAGTTCACCCCGGCCATGGCCAAGGCCGTCTTCGATGCCATGGCCGCCCCCGATCCGCTGCCCCGCTTCACCGTGGGCATCACCGACGACGTGACCCATCTCTCCTTGCCCGTGGCCCCCTACGCGCCGGTCCCCGCCCAGAAGCTCACCCAGGCCGTGTTCTACGGCTTCGGCAGCGACGGCACTGTGAGCGCCAACCGGGCGGCCGCGGCCATCGTGAGCGATCGCGCCGACCGCTTCGTGCAGGAGTACTCCTGGTACGACTCGAAGAAATCCGGCGGCCTCACCATCTCCTACATGCGCTTCGGCACTACCCCGGTGCGCCAGCCCTGGCTCATCACCGAGGCCGACTACCTGGCCTGCCACAAGGACATCTACGTCCAGCGCGGCTATCCCCTCCTCGACCGTTTGCGCGATGGGGGTACCTTCGTGCTGAACGCCCCCTGGACCACGGTGCGCGAGCTGGACGCGTCGCTGCCCGCCGCCCTGCGCCGCGGCCTGGCCGCCAAGCACGCCGACCTCTACGTCATCGACGCCGCCGCCCTGGCCGCCAAGCACGGCCTGGGGCCGCGCATCAACATGATCATGCAGGCGGTGTTCTTCCGCCTCACCGCCGTCATGGACTTCACCGAGGCCCTAGACCAACTGAAGGAGAGCGTGGCCCGGCTGTACGCCTCTAAGGGCGCCGACGTGGTGGCCCGCGACCAGGCGGCCATCGACGAGACCGCCGATTGCCTGGTGAAAATCGGCTACCCGAAGCGCTGGGCCACTGCTTCCGACGGGGACGACACTCCCGGCGACTACGCCGCCGGCACCGGTGCGGCCCCGGCCGTGCGGCTCGGGTCGGTTCCCGGCGAGGACAGCTTCATCGAGCGCATCTTCCGCCCCCTCGACCACCTGCACGGCGACGAAGTGCCCGTGTCGGCCTTAAGTCCCGACGGCATCGTGCCCCCGGGGTCGGCCGCCTACGAGAAGCGCCGCGTGGCCTACGAGATTCCCCGCTGGGACGTGACCAAGTGCGTGGAATGCTACGAGTGCTCGCTCGTGTGCCCCCACGCCGCCATCCGCCCCTACGTGGCCGAGACCGGCGAGCTGGTCGGCGCGCCGGAGACCTTCGCCACCAAGCCGGCCCGGCTCAAGGAGCTTCAGGGCATGGCTTTCCGCATCCAGGTGTACCCGGAAGACTGCGTGGGCTGCGGCAGCTGCGCCGACAACTGCCCCGCCCCGGACAAGGCCCTCGTCATGGAGCCTGTGACCAGCCAGCTGGCCGAGCAGAAGGCCAACCTGGCCTTCGCCGAGGCCAACATCAGCCTGAAAGACGACCGTGTGCCCGCCGATTCCGTTCCCGGCACCCAGCTGCAGAAGCCGCTGCTGGAGTTCTCCGGCTGCTGCGGCGGGTGCGGCGAGACCCCCTACGTGAAGCTGCTCACCCAGCTGTTCGGCGAGCGCCTCATCATCGCCAACGCCACGGGCTGCTCCTCTATCTGGGGCGCCTACATGCCCTCGATGCCCTACACCGTGAAGCCGAACGGCCATGGCCCGGCCTGGGGAAACTCCCTGTTCGAGGACAACGGGGAATTCGGTTACGGCATCGCCAAGGCCGTCACGGTGCGCCGCCGCCATCTTGCCGACCTCGTGAGGCGGGCCCTCGGCAAACCGGCCGCCGGGGAACCCGCACCGAGTGGGGCTGCCACACCGTCGGCCGCCGCGCAGGCCGTCTCCGTAGGGGGCGGCTTCAGCCGCCCCTCGGCCGCAAGCGATACCGAGCAATGCGCCAGCACCGTGCCCGCCGCGACCCAGGGCGAGCTGAAGGCCGCCCCTACAGCGGACAAGGCGGAGCGCGCAGAAGGGTCGAACACCCCCGTATTCTCCCTTGAAACGACAACCCTCCTGCGCGGCTGGCTCACCGTGGCCGACGACAGCGCGCTGGCCTACGAGGCGGGCCAGGCCGTCCAGACGGCCCTGCGCGCGGAACGGCACTCCCTGGCCCCCGAAAGCCCCGCGGCCACCCTGGCCGACGAGATCCTCGACTACGGGGAGATGTTCGGCGCGAAGAGCGTGTGGGCCGTCGGCGGCGACGGCTGGGCCTACGACATCGGCTTCGGCGGGCTTGACGAGGTGCTGGCCTCGGGCGAGAACATCAACGTGCTCGTGTTGGACACCGAAGGCTATTCCAACACTGGCGGCGAGATGTCGAAGGCCACGGAGCTCTCCAGCGTGTCCGGCTTCACCATGG
>CANSES010000019.1 GCA_947645965.1 uncultured Enterorhabdus sp.
TGAGCGAGTAGCCCGTCAGGTGCGGGTTCTCGCCGGTGAGCAGCTCGATGACGTCCACGCCGAACTTCTCGGCGCACTTGTACAGGAAGGTGAAGGAGAGGTCCTCATCGCCCGCCTCCTGGGCGGCGTACTCGGCCACCGAGCGGCCCGTGGCCTCGGCCATCTCCTGCATGGTGAGGTCCATGTCCTCGCGCAGAGCGCGGATGCGCCCCGCCACCTCTTTGATATTCGGCTCCACGACCTGCGACCTCCTTTTCGGACATAGGGAAATGATGTAGCTTGCTATTTTACTGACACCGCGACGGTCAACGTTTCAAATCCGTTAAAACATCGGTGACCAACCCCATAGTTTTTCCCACAAGCGAGCCATCGCCCCAGGCGAAACGAAAAAGCGCGGCCCCAGCCGTTTCCAGCCGAGGCCGCGCTCGCAGGTTCGCTCTCGTTTCCGACCCTAGGCCTTCTTGCGCAAAAGGGCGAGGAAGTGGGCGTCGGAGCCGCCGGGCTCCAGGGTGACGGAGAAGAACGGGGTCTCGATGCCCAGTTCAGGATTGGTGTAGGGAATCACCTCGAAGGCGGCGCCGGCCTCGGTGGCGAGGAACTTCTCCACGGCGTCGATGTTCTCCTCGTGGGTGATGGTGCAGGTGGCGTAGGCCAGGATGCCGCCTTCGGCCACGTGGGGCGCGGCGCTGGCGAGCAGGCGCGCGTCCAGCTCGGCCGACTCCTCGATAGTCTCGGGGCGCAAACGCCAGCGGATGTCGGCGTGGCGGCGCAGGGTGCCCAGGCCCGTGCAGGGGGCGTCGATGAACACGCGGTCGAAGGTGCGCTCCCCCACCAGCTCGGTCAGCTCGGCGGCATCGCCGATGATGGGCTCGGCCACCGTGACGCCGTACTGCTCGGCGCGTTCTTGGAGCAGCTTGGTCTTGAAGGCGTGCAGATCCACGGTCACGTAGTCGCCGATCTGCTCGCCGAAGCGGCGGTAGGCGCAGCTCTGGTCGAGGATGGTCTTCGTGGCGCGGCCGGCGCCCACCTCCAGGAAGGAGGCCGGGGCCTCATCGCCCACAACCAGGCTCGCGACGGCCTGGGAAGTGGCGTCGCTCACCAGCAGAAGGCCCTGGCTGAACATGCGGCGCACGCGCCCGTCGAGCAGGGGCACGCCCGAGCACACCCGGTAGCAGCCGGGCACCACGCGACCGGCCACCGCCACAGGCTCCGGCTCGCCGTGGGCGCCGGCCAGCACCGCGACCACCTCGCCGTCGGTGACCTTCACGGCATTCACGGCCACGAACACCGGCGCCGGCTCGTTGGAGGCCACCATGAAGTCGCGGGCGCCCTGGGGGCCCAGCTCGGCGATGAGACGCTCGGCGAGCCACACGGGGAAACCGTGCAGGCGCGCGTAGGCCGCGATGTCGGTGCGCGGGTCGCCGAAGGGGAAGCTCTCCTTGGCGCGTACCACGCGGCGCAGCACCGCGTTGGCCAAACCGCCGGCGCGCGGGGCCACCGACTTCACCAGCTCCACGCCCTGGTCCACCGCCGCGTGCGGGCTCTTCTGCAGGAAGATGATCTCGTAGGCCGACAGGCAGAGCGCGTCGCGCACCGCGGGCGCCGCGTCCTGGGGCGAGTCCATGCAGCCGGACACGACCTCTTCCAGCGTGCCGCGGGTGCTGGCCACGCCGAGCACGAGGCGCGTGGCGAAGGCGCGATCCTCCCGCGACAGGCGCGAGGTATCGATGGTCTTGGCGATGATGTCCTGGGCGAAGGCGTCGCGGCCGCGCATCTGGTGGATGGCCGCCAGGGCCAGCTGTCGCGCCGTGGTGGCGCGATGGCCCTTCATGCCCTGCACCGCGTCGCGGCGCGGGCCGCCGGCACGGTTACCGCCGCCGAAGCCGCCGTCGCGGCCCTCGCGGGAACGGGACTCCTCCTGGTCGGGAGCGGCCATCAGCTTCCCGTCGACGAACACCTCGCGCGGATGGCTCTGCGCGCGGGCGTCGCGGCGCGGGCCGCGGTCGTCCTTGCGGAAGCCGCCGGGCTTGCCATCGCGCTTCGGGCCGCGGAAATCGCCGTCGCGGCGCGGACCGCCCGGCTTGCCGCCGCGAAACTCGCCGGGCTTGCCATCACGACCGCCGGGCTTGTCGTCGCGGTCGCGGAAATCCTTGCGGGGCCCGTCCTTGCGGGGGCCGCGGTCGTCCTTGCGGAAACCGCCGGGCTTGCCATCGCGCTTGGGGCCGCGGGGGCCCTTGAAGCCGTTGCCGTCGCGCTTGGGGCCGCGGAAGTCGCGGTCGCCGCGCGGGCCGCCCGAACGGGGACCGCGGTTCTGGCGCACGCCGCCCTGGGCGTTGCGGTCGCCTTGGGAGGCGCGGTCGTAGGAGCGACGCTGATTGTGAGAGCGATGATCGTTATGCACGGGACCAAGTTCCTTCCTCGCCCCGCAGCGCGGGCACGCCGGCTGCAAAGGCAGAAGCCTCCATGGCACGCTTGCCATCGGGCTTTACTTCGATTACTTCCAAAACACCCTCGGCGCAGCCGAGATACACCTTGCCGGCCGCCAGGACCGCGCCACCCTCGGCCAGAGCCGGCGCGCCGGCCGCGGCCACACGCCCGGAAAGCACCGTCACGGGACGACCGGCGATGATGCAGCGGGCCGGATGGGCCGCCCCCGACGCCCGCACGCGACGGTCGTTCACCACCGCCGAGACCGCGGGGTCCAGGTTCAGCTCGCCCTTGGCGATCTTCTCGGCGTAGGTGACCTCGTCCTCGTTCTGGGCCACCCAGTTCACGTGCCCCGCCTGCACCTGGTTCAGCGCCACCAGAAGCGCGCTCGCACCCAGGTCGGCCAGATCGGCCGTGAGCTGGGAAGTGGTCGCGCCCTCGGCGGGGATGGAGCGGCACACGCAGAAGTCGCCGGTGTCCAGCCCCTCCTCCATGGCCATGATGCACACGCCCACTTCCTCGTCGCCCGCCAGGATGGCGCGCTCGATGGGGGCAGCACCCCGCCAACGGGGCAGCAGCGAGCCGTGCACGTTCAAGCAGCCGTGGGCCGGGATGGCGAGCACCTCCGGCGGCAGGATGGCCCCGTAGGCGGCCACGCAGATGACCTCGGGTGCCAGGGCGGCAAGGGCTGCCTGCTCGTCGGCGTCGCGCAGGGTGCGGGGAGTGCGCACGGGAATGCCGGCGGCCTCGGCCACCATCTTCACCGGCGAGGCCACCAGCTGCTTGCCCCGGCCGCGCACGGCATCGGGGCGTGTGTAGACGGCCACGATCTCGTGCTGGGGGATCAGCTGTTCCAGAATATCGGCCGCGAACTGGGGGGTGCCCATGAACACGATGCGCACGCTACTTCACCTCGATGTCGGTGTCGCCGGGGCGCGCCCCGGCGGCCCGGGCCTCTTCGTAGGCGCGCAGGGCCTCGATGCGGGTGGCCGCGTCGCAGCTCTCGAAGAGGGTCTTGCCGTTCAGATGGTCGATCTCGTGCTGCAGGCAGCGGCCCAGAAGGCCGTCGCCCTCGATCTCCCACAGCTCGCCGTCCAGGTCGTAGTACTGCACGCGGGCCCAGGGCTGGCGCTTCACGGGCACGGTGACGCCGGGGCACGACAGGCAGCCCTCGCCGCCCTCTTCCGGCTCGCCGGCCAGTTCCACGATCTCGGGGTTCACCAGCACGATGGGGTTCTTCTCCCCCTTCTCGCCGTCCCAGTCCACGTCGATCACCACGAGCCGCTTCGTCACGCCCACCTGGGGCGCCGCGATGCCGCAGCCGTAGTTCTTGTACATGGCGTGGGCCATCTGCTTGGAGAGGCGCTTCAAGGACTTGTCCCCGAGGTCGCACGGCTCGCACACCGTGGCCAGGATGGGATCGGGGGAAATGACGATGGGCAGCACCGAGGCTCCTTTTCTCTTGTATGGAATCCCGCGCCCTGGGGCAGGCGGGGATGGCATGAAGTTGCGTTTAACTTACGTATTGTGACCTGTGCGGGCCGCTGTGTCCATACAGGCCGCGAAATCTACGAATGCTGCGCGGTGCGGTGGGCCACGCGGCGGGCGGCCACGTCCATCTGCAAGGTGGCGATGGCGGCGTGGAGCAGCTCGGCCTCGTCGGGGGCCACTCCGCCGGCCAGCTGGGCGGTCAGCGCGCCGATGGCCTCCTCGGCATCGCCCAGGGCCAGCTCCTCGGCCAGGTAGGCGCCCACGGCTTCCGGCTCGGCCCCCTCGCGCTGGAGACCGCCCGTGAGCACCCGGGGCGCGTGGGGCGTGACCAGGGTGGCGCGGGTGACGATGTCCACGCCGGCCGCGGCGGGGTTCTCCGCCAGAGTGGCCAGAATGGAGTCGGCCAGAAGGCGGTGCACCTCCTCGTGCCACTGGATCTGGGCCAGGGTGTCGGCGTGGGCCAAGGCCACCAGGGGGTGCTGGGCCACCAGGCTCAGAAACTCGCGCTCGAAGCGCAGGCGGTTGCGCTCGGCCCGGGACAGGGCCCGCATCGCCCGCGGGGGTGCCGGCACAGGCGCGGCCTCCTCGTCGTCGCGGTTCTGGAAGCGGGGCGGCTCCTTCGCGGCCAGGGCCTCCAGCACGTCGTTCTCCCGCAGGCGCAGACGGCCCGCCAAGCGCACGGCGTAGTCCTTGGCCAGGATGGACTCCTTGATGGGGGCGAGCACCGCCAAACAGTCGTCCAAGGCCCGGGCGCGGCCCTCGGCGGAATCCAGGTTGTGGCTCGCCAGGCGCCGATCGATGCCGTACTCCAAAAGCGGCTTCGCGTCGTCCACGAGCTCGCGCAGGGCATCGGCCCCGCGGGCCTGAACGAACTCGGCCGGGTCCTGGTTGTCGGGCAGGGTGACGGCCACCAGATCCACCTGGGAGCGCCCGGCCTCGGGCGTCATGGACTTGTCGATGAAGGCCAGCGCGCGATCGGCCGCCCGCTGCCCGGCGGCATCGCCGTCGAACAGGTACACGATGCGCTTGGAGGCGTGGCGCGACAGCACCCGGATGTGCCGCATGGTCAGCGCCGTGCCCAGGGTGGCCACAGCGTTCTCGATGCCCGCCTCGTGCAGGGCGATCACGTCGGTGTAGCCCTCCACCACGATGGCAACGCCCGTGGCGGCCATGGCGGCCTTGGCGTGATCGAGCCCGTAGAGCACCTGGGACTTGTGGAACAGGGGCGTCTCCTGGGAGTTCAGGTACTTCGGCTCGCCGGCGCCGATCACCCGGCCGCCGAAGGCGATGCAGTCGCCCGACACGTCGAAGATGGGGAACATCACCCGGTTGTAGAAGCGGTCGCGCAGAGCGCCGCGCCCGTCGAGGGCCACGTTGGCCGCCACCATCTCGTCGGCCTTGAAGCCGAGCGACGACAGATGGCGCACGAGCGCCCCGCGGCCCGGGGCGAAGCCCAGACACCACTTCCCCGGCACCTTCCCGCCGAACCCGCGGCTCGCCAGATAGGAGCGGGCCGCATCGGCCTCGGGGCCCCGTCCACGCATGAGCTGGGTGTGGTAGAACTCGGCCGTACGGGCGCAGATATCCTTCAGGCGCGCCTTGCGGCTGGCGGGCACCGAGCCGCGGCCGCCCGTCTCCACGATGTCGATGTGGGCGCGCTCGGCCAAGCGGCGCACCGCCTCGGGAAAGGTGAGGTCTTCGGTCTTCATGATGAAGGAGAACACATCGCCCCCCTCGCCGCAGCCGAAGCAGTGCCACAGCTGGGTGGACGGATCGATCTTGAACGACGGCGTCTTCTCCTGGTGAAGGGGGCAGCAGCACCAGAAATCGCGGCCCTTCTGCTTCACGGGCACCCGCTCGCCGATGACGCTGACCACGTCGTTGGCGTCGCGTACTTTCTGAATATCCTCGTCGCTGATGCCCGCCACGCTGCCGTACCCCTTTCCGCTGTGCTTTTTCCTGTGAAGTATAGCACCTCGGCCGCAAACATTTGTTCCGACGCTACAATAGGCCGCAAACACCGACGAACGCGAGAAGCGAGAAAGCGAGCGAGCCGTGAGCCCTACCCGTCCCGCCTACCTGAGCTTGGATCCCTTGGTGGAGCAGGCTATTTTGGAAGACCGCGCCACCCACACGCTGTCGCCCTGGCGCACCCCCGATGCGGCCGTGGTGCGCCGCGACGACTTTCCCCACGACGCGGCCACCCTCACCCGTCCCGCCTTCGTGCGCGACATCGAGAAGGTGCTGAACATCCCCGCCTACAACCGCTACGCCGACAAGACCCAGGTGTTCTCCTTCGTGCAGAACGACGAGATCTCCCGCCGCGGCCTGCACGTGCAGCTGGTGAGCCGCATCGCCCGGGGCATCGGAGGGCTGCTCGGCCTGAACTGCGACCTCATCGAGGCCATCGCGCTCGGCCACGATGTGGGGCACACCCCCTTCGGCCACGCCGGGGAGCGCTTCCTGTCGGCCTGCTACCACCGCCGAACGGGGCGCTACTTCAACCACAACGTGCACTCGGTGCGCGTGCTGGACGAGCTGTACCGCCGCAACATCTCGCTGCAGACCTTGGACGGCGTGCTCTGCCACAACGGCGAGTTCGCCCAGCAGGTGCTGCGCGTGGGCGACACGGCCTCCTTCGAGCAGCTGGATTCTCTGGTGGCGGCCTGCAACGCCGACGAGCAGACCATCAAGACCCTGCGGCCCACCACCTTGGAGGGCTGCGTGGTGCGCGTGAGCGATATGATCGCCTATATCGGCAAGGACCGCCAGGACGCCCTGGCCATGGGCGTGCTCGGCGACTACGGCGCCTTCGACTCCGATGTCATCGGCACCACCAACGCGCGGATCATCAACAACCTCACCGTGGACATCGTGAACAACTCCTACGGCCAGGACCGCATCGCCTTAAGCGAGGAGGTGTTCTGCGATCTGAAGGCGGCCAAGCGCCAGAACTACGAGGTCATCTACTTGAAGGAGGGCATGGTCGACGAGACGGAGAACATCGTGGAGGAGATGTTCGAGGACATGTACGCGCGCCTGCTGGCCGACCTGGTGGCCGGTCGCGAGGACTCCCCCATCTTCCGCCACCACGTAAAGCGCCTCTGCGCCCAGTCGCGCTCCATCACGCCCGAGGGCTACCTGGCCGGCGAGCCCAACCAGATCGTGGTGGACTACATGGCAAGCATGACCGACAGCTACTTCGTCGCCATCTACGAGCACCTCTTCCCCGCCAGCACCCGCCGCATCCAGACCCGCGGCTACTGCGCCGACCTGTAGGTTCGACCAAGCAAGGACCCCGCCACAAGGCGGGGTCTCGGGGAGGGTCGTGTTGAAGATGAGGCGTCCTACAGCGCGGCCACAGTCTCGCCGACGATCTTGCCCATGGTGGTAGCCCAGCCGATACTGATGCCGGCGATGGGCGTGCAGTACTGAAGGGCGAAGCGGCCGCCGCAGCTGTTGCCCGTGACGTACAGGCCGGGAATGGGACGATCGTCGCTATCGAGCACCTGCTGGTTCCCGTCGGTCACCAAACCCGACAGCTCTACGAGACCGAGCTTGAACTCGCTGCTGTCGATGCAGGAGGCGTAGAAGGGCGGCGTGGCGATGGGATCCATCAGGAAGCCATCCTTCCCAAAGTCCTCATCGACGCCCTTCGCGCACAACTCGTTGTAGCGGGCCACCTCGGCAAGGAAGGTCTCCCGAGTCTCGCCTTCAAGCCCCAGGTAGCCGGCGAGCTCCTCCAGGGTATCCGCCCCGTAGGTCACGCAACCGCGAATCTTGTGGCCCTCGGCACCGGCAGCAATAACCTGGGGCAGCTCCTCCTCCAGCGACTGGAGGAACCCGCCGTCGTGGAAGCCGCCCGTGCCGGGGTACACATGCTCGGGGGCGTTCTTCTGCACATAGTCCTTCCAATTCGCGTCGGCCAGGCCGAACACGATGCCCTTAGGCTGGCGCATCACCTGGAAGAGATTGCCCCACACGCCGAGCATGCCCTCGTTCATGAAGCGGTTGCCGTCGCGGTTGAACTGCGGCACGGCAATGCCGCCGAAGGCGCCGGCGCCCATGGCCCGTCCCATGGAGGCTCGCGGGCCCGGTTCCATACGACCGCCGGCCCAACAGCCGAGGCGCTGACCGTCGCCGGCCCGGCCGCTGCCGACGATCTCGGTGTAGTCCTGGCCGCGGGCCTGCACGAAGTCGCGGTACTCGTCGTTCAGCGCAAACACCATCTCAGGGTTGCCGCTGTAGTCGCCGGCCGCAATGATAACCCCCTTGGCCGCTGTGAACAGACGCTGAGAGCCGTCGGGAGCCTGTCCCACCACCCCGGTTGCCCGGCCATCCTCCATAACGATCTTCACGGCCCGGCAGTCGAATGTCCAGGTGGCGCCCAGGGCCTCGGCGGCCGCCTTCAGCATCTTGGCGGCATCGGGCCAGTCGGTGCCCTCATCCTGGAAGTGGATAGCCGACGACCAGCACTTATAGCCGGATATCTCACCCGGATAGGCCGTGGGCTTCGGCACGCCGAAGATGCCGCAATTCTCGACAATGGCGCTGTCGAGGTGATCGAGAATCCAGTCCAGGGTGGCACCGCTGTGGGCCGCGAACTGGCGCACGAGCAGCGGGTTGGTGCGATTCATGTTGCGCCGCGTCC
This sequence comes from uncultured Enterorhabdus sp., assembly GCA_947645965.1. The sequence goes on from CANSES010000019.1 coordinate 8,570, forward strand.
AATCCTGGATGAACTCGATCTCGTCTATGGCGTCCCCGCCATGCTCTCGGGCCCAAGTCGAGTTCAAGTGGCCGATGTCATGGCCGAGGAAGGTGTAGTCGGCCTCGGTCTGCGCCTCGACGACCGCCACTCGGGCGCCGGCTTCGGCTGCGGCCAGGGCGGCGCAGACGCCGGAATTGCCGCCGCCGATAACAACGACATCGGCCTCCACGGTATCCGCGATCGCCGTCTCGTCGATCTCCGGCGGCGCCCCCAGCCAATCGAAATAGGTCAGATAGCCCGCCTCAACCGTCGCGTTGGCCGTCGCAGCCTCGCCCGTAGCGGCCATGGTACCGCCCGCAGGAGCGGATTTCTGGGGAGCGCACCCCGCCAGACCGGCCAAGGCGCAACCGGCGCCGGCCGCAAGAGAGCCCGCGAGGAACGAGCGGCGCGTGCAGGCTTTCTCCATCGAATGGGTTCCCATCGTATTCTCTCTGTTGTCCATAGTCTCCTTCTTTCCCTCCATGGACCGGGCTCCTCTCGCCCGACAGAGACCATCATGACCGCGCCGAAACCCCCGGCGCAATCGCTATCGACTCGTTGGCCCGCTGCCGCGACCAGTTGGGCACCGCCCCCCCCAGCGGGACAGCTATACTGGGAGAAAGGAGGGATGACCATGCTCACTGTCGTTATGGCCGAAAACTCTCCGGATGACGCCCGCATCATCCGAGACCACCTGAACCGCTTCCTCGCCGATCAGCATGAAGAGGGGCATCTTGTCCACTACCCCGACGGCGAGGCAGTGGCCCTAGGGCTGGCCGGCGATGCCGATCTTGTGCTCCTCGACATCGACATGCCGCGGCTCAACGGCCTCGATGCGGCGCGGCGCCTGAGGGAGCGCGGCGTCGATGCTCCGCTGTGCTTCATGACAAACTACGGCTCCCTCGCCCCGGAGGGCTACGCCGTCGAGGCCATGGGCTTCCTCGTCAAGCCCGTCAGCTATCGGGCGTTCGCCTCTTACGTGTACGACTACTCCAATCCCGTCCTCTACCAGGACATGGTCATCGTGCTGCTGCTCCTGAGCCTGTGCACCGTCGTCATCATCGTGGCCAACGCCCACAACTTGGCAGCCCAGGTAAGCGCCAACGAGGTGCTCTCCATGCAGCAGCTCCTTCGGGACCAGCATCTCCACATCATCACCCAGCGCAGCGCCGCCGAGGCAGTGAATCGCCGTCACCACGATCTCAAGCACGTCATTTCCCAGCTGGAGTCCCTTGCCGAGAGCGGTTCCGACGAGTCCCTCGACGAGCTGCGCGCATTCGCCGGAACCCTCCAGCGCGAGATCGACCCCTACGTCCCCGATGTGCGCACGGGCAACGACGTCCTCGATGTCCTGCTGACCGAGAAGTATCGCCAATGCCTCGAGAGCAACCTGCGTCCCCACTTCTTCGTGGATGGCAGCCGCCTCTCCTTCGTCAACGACTTCGACCTGTGCACCCTCATCGGCAATGCCGCGGACAACGCCATGGAGGCCACTGCCCGGCTCTGCGCCGATGAGCCGCGGGACTTCTCACTCTCGGTCACCTACCGCGCCGACATCGCCGTCATCCGCTGCGCAAATCGCTTCAGCGGAACCATCGATGCGGGCACAGCGCTGCCCCGCACGACCAAGGAAGACGACGGGATCCATGGCATCGGCATGCGCTCCATGGAAAGGACCGCCGAGAAATACGGCGGTCACCTGTCTTGGTCGGTCGAAGGAGACCGGTTCATCCTTGTCATCATGCTGCCCATCCCGCCGAAACCGGACCAGGGCGACGCCATGGCCTAGGCCCGAAACCCCACGTCCACCTGATGGCAGGCGGGGTTGTCGGCGGCGGCGGTAGCCAGAGCATCGCAGCGCTCGTTCTCGGCGTGGCCGGCGTGGCCCTTCACCCAGACGAAGGTCACCGTGTGGGGCTCTTTGGCCGCCAGCAGGCGCTTCCACAGATCGACATTTTTCACCGGCTGCTTCTGCGCGTTCTTCCACCCGCGCTTGAGCCAACCGGCCACCCAGTTCTGGTTGAAGGCGTTCACCAGGTACTGGGAATCGGAGTACAGCGTCACGGTGCAGGGGCGACGCAGGGCCTCCAGGCCCACGATGGCGCCGAGCAGCTCCATGCGGTTGTTGGTGGTGCAGGCGAAACCGGCCGAGAACTCCTTCTCGTGCACGGTGCCCGAGGGGGCCCGGTAGCGCAGGATGGTGCCGTAACCACCCGGCCCGGGATTGCCGCGGGACGAGCCGTCGGAGTACAGGGAAACGTCCATGGGAGGCTAGTTCCTTTCACGAAGCTCGCGCTCGGTGCGCTCGCCTAAATCGATGAGTTCCTGGCGCGTGTGCACGGCGCACTTGGCGTAGATGCGGCGCAGGTGGGTGTCCACGGTGTTCTTCGAGATGAAGAACTCGCTGGCGATGCGCTCGGCGGTGCGGCCGCGCAGGGCCAGAGGCAGAATCTCGGACTCGCGCTTGGACAGCTTGGCGCTCGCCGCGATAAGGGCGCAGGCCTCCTCGAAACGGTCGGTGCGCGAGACCACCACCGACAGGGCCGCCATGTCGCGGTCGGTGAACAGGAACAGATAGGCGTAGAGCGCCGCCACCCCGGCCAGGGTGACCAAAACCGGCCCCGCCCCCGTCCCGCCGAAGGCCGCCAGGGCCCCGGCACCGGCCAGCACGCCGAGGATCTCGCCAGCGAACAGGGCCGCGAAGCCCCGGGCGATGGAGGCGGTGGCGTCGCGGCCGGCGATGCGACCCATGATGAGGAACAGCGACACGAGCACCGAGAACACGCCGAGATAGCCCGCCAGCACCACGGCCACGCCGGCCACGCCCACGCGCTCCAAAAGCGGCACGGCGATAAAGCCACCCACCATGAGCAGCACGGCCAAGCGGTAGGCGCCGCCGAGCGGGCCCGTCTCCCGACTGGAGCCGGTCGGCAGCACCGCGCGGGTGCCGAGCGACAACGGCCGTGCGCCGTAGAGCTGCAGGGCCGCCACGCAGTAGAGCACGAACAGGATGAAGGTGACGGAGAGCGAGGTGTGGGAGGCCGCCTGGGCCCGGGCCGTCATGGCCTCGATGGCGCCGGTGGCCAGACCGAACACCACGGTACCCGCCAGGATGCGGCCCGACAGCTTGGTGGCCTCGTCGTCGGGGGCATCGGAAGCGCTCGGAGCCGAGGCGGGCGCGCCGGCAGCATCTTCCCCACCCGCGGGGTCGGCATCGGTCATGGCCGCCAGGGCCCGCAGCCCCCAGGCGCTTCCCAAGGGCAGGGCGTACAGCAAAAGCGGGGCCTCGGCCACGGGCAGCGCCACCACCAAAAAGCAGACGGCAGCCCCCAGGGCGCTGCCGATGAACACCTCGGGCACCGACCGGTCGATGGGCGCCGCCCCCAGGGCGCGGCCCCACAGGCACAGCAGCAGCGCCAGGGGCACCCCCACGAGCAGGCCCTCCAGCAGGGCGAGCCCGATCCACGGCGCCTCGGGCAGCAGCGCTCGCAGCACCGCGAGCGCCAGCAGGGCCAGCACGAGCGGAGCAGCGAGCAGATTCGCGAGCCCGTCGCCGGCGCGCAGCAGCGCCGCGCGGCACCGGCGGTGCAGCATGAGGGCGAACGTGGCCGCCATCACGGCGAGCAGACAGAGCAGATCGGCGCGATCGGCCAGAAACCCGTGCTCGGGGCCGGCCACCGAGCCGTCCAGATACAGCATCGTGAAGAGGAAGGCCTGGTTGCAGCCGAACCCGATGATGGCGCATCGCGCCTGCCGCAGTCGCGGCGATGCCGGATAGCCCACAAGCCCTCCTCTCATTCGTCGTTCGTTACCAGCCGTCTATTGTACCCCAAAACGAAACGAAGCGACGCTCGCCTTGGGGCAGCAGCCGCTTCGTTTGGGGAGGGAGGGTTGAACGAACCCCGGGCCCGCGAGCCCAGGGCGGTTCGCGAAAGTTACTCGGCCTTCTTCTTGACGACCTTCTTGACCGCAGTGGTCTTGGCTTCGGCGGCGGGGACGGGCTCGTCCTCGACGATCTCGACTACTTCCTCTTCCTCGTCGTCCTTTTTGTCGAAGGCCATGCCGTCGCGCAGGCTCTTCACCGTCTTGCCGAGCGACGCGCCCAGTTTGGGAAGGTTCTTCGGGCCGAAGATGAGCAGCACGACGATGAGGATGATGACGAGCTCCGGTACGCCCAGGCCGAGGATTTTCATGGATTCAGCTCCTTCTTGCTTCGAGGCGCCGGCGGCTTTCCCGCCGCCCGAGCGCTTCAAGGTATCTGCGCTTTCAACGCTGCCCACTATGCCCCCAACACCGCCCCGCGCCTATCACGCAGACCCATGATTTTGTCACGCAACCCCGAAATTCCCCCGTCACCCCTTTACGTGACAAAGAACGTTTTCCCTGTTCAAGAAGAAATATCACGAAACTGACCCGCAACATACCTTCCTAATCGCAACTATCGCCACTCAGCAAGTTCGAAAGACCTCCGGCTCCATCGAAGAGTCGTTGGCTAAATGGAATATACTGGGCCCGTGCCGTTAGATGCGTTCAATTTGCCCAAGAGGACTCCACCATGAACAACATCACCATTCTTTTCATGTTACTGTGCCTGTGCTTTATCGCCGCTTTCGCCCTCGTTATCTGGTACGTTATCCGTTGCATCGGATTACTCGACGATGTTCGCTTCCTCAGCGATGTCGCACGCTCTCAGCATCCCGAGGTGCCCTACCGCCAAACCAGCGGCGCCGTCATCGTCGGCATTATCGTGCTCCCCATCGCTATAACCCTGCTTTCCGCCGCTCTTACTATTGCAAGTTCATCGATCTTTTTATCTCAAATGATGTAATAGGATTATTTAACGTTACAATGTATTTATGAGAAAACGTCAAGGACATATAAAGGCACCCTCGAACCTCAACATTCTGCCTCACGAGATGTCCACGGCCCGCGCCATCGCCGATGCCGGCATGGACGTAGAGTTCATCCCCCAAACCCATGGCAAGCGCGCGAAGTCAGCAGACTTCGTCGCAGATGGAGTCCTCTGGGAAGTAAAATCACCCACTTCTGACAAGATCAGAGTGGTTGAAAAGCACCTTCGCGCCGCCGCCCACCAATCCCACGACATCATCTTCGACTGTCGGCGTATGAAGGTGCCGCGAGAGATCGTCATTTATCGAGAAGTTGCCAAATGGGCAGTCGTACTCACGTCGATTAGGCGCTTATTGTTTGTAAATCGCGCAGGGGAGGTTATTAAAATCAAGTAACCGTGCTACTATACGTTAAGCAAAGCGCCCGATTGGTGAGCAATTCACATATATCCGGCGCTTTCCTTTATTTTAGACCCCCACTCATGAGAGCACCGGCGCTCACCGGCATCCCCGCTCGCTACGCCGTCCCGCAACGCGCGTCTCAGCTGGAGCGACCCTGAGAGGGTCGCTCATTTATTCTTGGTTGCTGCGGGAGAGGGCTATTTTGCCAGTGCGGACGATCTCCTTGATGCCGTAGGTGCCGAAGAGGTCCTCCAAGCTCTTCAGGGTGGTCTCGTCGCCGACGGCTTCCACGGTGAGGGTGGTGCGGCCCACGTCCACGATCTTCGCTTGGAAGTGATTGGCGATCTCCACCACCTCGCCGCGGCGCTCGGGCGGGGCGACCACCTTGAACAGCACCAGCTCGCGCTCGATGGCGCCCTCGCCGGTGTGGTCGGTGATCTTGTAGACGGACACCAATTTGTGCAACTGCTTGGTGATCTGCTCGTAGGCCACCTCGTCGGCCATGACGATGGCCGTCACCCGCGACAGGGCCGCATCTTCCGTGGGACCCACCGACAGCGACTCGATGTTGAAGCCGCGCCGCGAAATGAGGCCGGTCACGCGGGAGAGCACGCCGGGGCGGTTCTCAACCAGAACAGACAGGACGTGCTTCATCGGACCTCCCCCTTTCCGCTGGTGCGCACCGCGCCCACGGCCACGTCGATGGCGCCCATGATGTCCCCCAGATCGGCGCCGGGCGCCACCATGGGATACACGCTCTGCTCCGGCGAGATGGCCACATCTAGCAGATAGGGTCCCGGCGCCGCCAGCATGCGCTCGATGGCGCCGGCCACCGCCTCGGGCGCTTCCACCCGCTCGGCGGCCCAGCCGTAGGCTGCGGCCAGGGCCACGAAGTCGGGCACCGGGGCCAGCAGCGTCTCGGAATAGCGCCGGTCGTAGAACAGCTTCTGCCACTGGTGCACCATACCCAGGCAGCGGTTGTCCATGATCATCACCTTCACCGGCACCCCGTTGGCCGCCGCCGTGGCCATTTCCTGGACGTTCATCTGGAACGATCCGTCGCCGGCCACGCAGACCACGGTGCACTCGGGCCGCGCGATGGCCGCGCCGATGGCCGCGGGAAAGCCGAAGCCCATGGTGCCCAGACCGCCCGAGGTGAGGAAGCTGCGCGGGCGCGTGCGGGGCAAGAACTGGTGGGCCCACATCTGGTGCTGGCCCACCTCGGTGGTGACGATGGATCCCTCCGCGTCCAGCTGGCGGCCCAGCTCGGCGATGACCAGCTCGGGCACGATCTCGTCTTCGGCATCGCGCACCCCGGGATGGTAAATGGGCCAGCGTTCGCGCCAGCCGGCGATGGCCTCCACCCAAGCGTCGTCGCGCACGGCGGCCCCGTCCTTGTCCAGCTGCTCGAGCATGGCCGCCACGACCCCCTGGGCGTCGCCCACGATGGGCACGTCGACCTCGACGATCTTGCCGATCTCCGCCGGGTCGATGTCGATGTGCACAATGCGGGCCTGGGGCGCGAAGCTGGAGGCGCGCCCGGTCACGCGATCGGAGAAGCGCGCGCCCACGGCGATGATGAGGTCGGCCTCGGTGGTGGCCGTGTTCGAGTACTTCGCCCCGTGCATCCCCACCGGCCCCAGGTTGAGCGGATGGTCGGCCGGCACGGCCCCCTTCCCCATGAGGGTGACCACGCAGGGGATCTGCATTCGGTTCATGAGCGCGACCACCTCAGCGCCCGCCTCCGACGCGATCACGCCGCCGCCCACGTACAGAAGCGGACGGTCCGCCTCCTGAAGCAGGCGGCAGGCGGCGCGCACCTGCTTGGCGTTGCCGCGGTAGGTGGGCTTGTAGGAGGGCAGGTTCACCTCGTCGGGATAGGCGAACACCATCTCCTCGCCGGCCACGTCGCTCGGCACGTCGATGAGCACGGGCCCGGGCCGCCCCGTGACGGCTATGTGGAAGGCCTCGCGGATGGTACGGGTCAGCTCATCGGTAGATTGCAGAAGATAGGAGTGCTTCACCACGGGCATGGTGATGCCCACGATGTCGGATTCTTGGAAGGAGTCGGTGCCGATGACCCCGCGGCCCACCTGGCCCGTAATGACCACCAGGGGCACCGAGTCCATATAGGCCGTGGCGATGCCCGTGACGGTGTTGGTAGCGCCGGGGCCCGAGGTGACCATGACCACGCCGGGCGCACCCGTGGCCCGCGCGTAGCCGTCGGCCATGTGCACAGCCCCCTGCTCGTGGCGGGCGAGCACATGGGTGATCTGGGTGGAATCGTAGAGGGCGTCGTAGAGCTTGATGGCCTGGCCGCCCGGATAGCCGAACACCGTGGTGACGCCCTCCGCTTCCAGGCTGGCGATGACGGCCTGGGCCCCCAGCATCCGCGCGCCCTGCTTGGCCGTGCGCGACCCCAGGCCGCGGCAGGCCCCCGCCACGGCGGCGCTGCGCCGGACCGTTGTGCTTGGCGCTTCCATGCAAGCTCTCCTTCTCTCGCCCGCTTCCCTCGCTTTGACCTCTCAGGATACCCCTCCTGCAACGCTGCGCGAAGCACTGCGGGCGATTTTTCCCGTATACGGGACGATTACGGGCCGCCCACGTTCGATAACGAATCGGCGGCACGGCCGTGACGGTTGACGCGCCGTCATCACGGGCGCTTGCACGACCCCTATGATCGAAGGTGCAGTGCCAGGCGCCAACGAGAGAGGGGAAGTGACCATGGGCGCGCCGAAGGTTAAAGTGCATCGTCGAAAGCCGCATTCGAAGCCGAAGACACCGGGACTGGAAGCCATCATGCCGCCCGTGGCCTCGGCGGGGGCTCCCGTATCCGCCGCAGCCGCCCCCATTCCCACCCCCGCCCGCGCCGAGGCGCGCAGCCTGACGAGCCGCATGCGCCCGGCCACGAGCCGTCCGGTCGCGAGCGCCTGGGGAACCTTCCGCGCCAATCCCGTCATCGCGAGCCGATCGCAGCGGGGCACCTACCTGCTGCGCGCGCCTTCGGTCGGGTCGTTCTGCCACTACGTCACCGACGGCGCCGACCTGGCCGAGCTGAACACCGTGGGCCTGGCCGCCATGATGCGCGAGCGGCGCGCCATGCGCTGCGCGATCATCGCCGTCGTGGGAGCCGCGGTCCTGGCGGCGGCCCTCTTCGCCGCCTACTTCTGCCTCACGCCGGCCACCGCCGACGCCGATTCGCCCTACCTCACCGCCGAGGTGGGCGAGGCGAAGAGCACTTCGTCCACCCTGTGGAAGGCCGGCACCATCCCCTCCCTGTACCAAGCCGATCCCGCGTGGGCCGACATGCCCTACGGCCAGGCCACCTTGGGCGAGGCCGGCGCGGCTCCCTGTGCCCTGGCCATGGCCTACGTGGCCGTCACGGGCAACAGCGATCGCACCCCCGTCGACTTCGCCCAGTGGGCCATCGACCACGACCTCACCGCTTCCGGGGCCGACACCGTGGGCACCTACCTCACCTCCGCGGCCCCCGATTTCGGCCTCGAGCTCACCCCCATCAAGGCCGAGGGACGCGCCCTGCGCCATGCCATCGTGTCGAATGTGCCCGTGCTCGTGGTCACCCAGCCCGGCACCTTCGCGCCCACGGCCATCGTGGTGGTGCTCGACGACATCGATCGCGACAGCCACATCGTGCTGCACGATCCCACGAGCCCCACGCGCTCAGGCAAGGGATGGCTCTTCACCGACATCGTAGGGGCCGCTGACCAGGTCTTCGAGGTGCGCGCCGCTTGAGACGGCCCAATTCCCGCGCCAATTCCCCGCGCCAATGCGACGTTTCGCGCACTTTGGGCGTTTTTTCCGCGCCCGTTCTGCGCTAAGGTGGGCAGGAGCAATCCTTGCAGGCAACCGGAGAAGGACAGGGACATGGACTACCGCCAAGTGAAGATTCACCCCGAGGCGCGCATCGCGCCCAACGCCACCATCGTCGGCCACGTGGAGATCGACCGCACCGCCACCGTGCTGTTCAACGTCACCATGCGCGGCGACTACGACAGCCGCATCCGCATCGGCGAGGGCTCCAATGTGCAGGAGAACAGCTGCCTGCACCTCGACTACAACCAGGACTGCACCGTGGGCCGTGGCTGCACCATCGGGCACGGGGCCATCGTGCACGGCTGCACCCTGGGCGACAACGTGCTCGTGGGCATGGGGGCCACGGTGATGAACGGCGCCGTAGTCGGGTCGAACTCGCTCATCGCGGCCGGCGCCCTGGTGACGGAAGGGGCCCAGATTCCCGAAGGGTCCCTGGTGGTGGGCGTGCCCGGGAAGGTGCGCCGCGCCCTCACCGAGGAGGAGATCGCCAGCAACCGCGAAGCCGCCGAGGGCTACGCCGCCGTGGGCCGGGATCTGGCCGAGCAGGGCATCCTCTACTACGGCGCCGACCTGCCCCGCGACATCCGCACCATCGCCCTGGCAGAATAAGCGAGGACAAACGAGCGGCGGCCCTTGCGTCACCCCAAGACGCAAGGGCCCCCGCGAATATTTATTTACCCCCCCGCGACAACGCTTCAGCGGCGTCCAGGTTTTCCAGGATAGCGGCAACCAGGCGGCAGAAGTCCTCCTCGCGGGTTTTCGCCACCTCGTGGACCTCCTCGTCGGAGGGACTCGCCCCCTCCACGCCGCAGGCCATGTTGCTCACGAGCGACATGCCGAGCACGCGCATCCCCCGATGGCGCGCAGCAATCACTTCCTCGCACACCGACATGGCCACGGTATCGGCGCCCCAGGAGCGGAACATCCGGATCTCGGCCGGCGTCTCGAAGGAGGGGCCGAGAAGCCCCAGATACACGCCTTCCTGCACGGGAATGGCCAGCTCAGCCGCTGTCTCGCGGGCGAGTTTACGCAACGCCGGGTCGTAGGCGTCCAACATACTGAAGAACCGCGGGGCCATGGCATCGGGCTCGGTGCCCGTAATGGGATTGCGCCCCGTGAAGTTCAGCTGGTCGGTCATGATGCAGAAGTCCCCCACCCGATAGCCCTCGTTGATGGCCCCGGCCGCATTGGTGGTGACGAGCGTCGTCGCCCCCAAGCGCTCCATGAGCCACACGGGGAAGGCCACTTCCTGGGCCGTGTAGCCCTCGTAGCCGTGAAGGCGTCCCTGCATGGCCAGCACCGGCCGGCCGCCCAGGGTGCCGGCCACGAAGCGCCCCACGTGCCCGTTGGCCGTAGACGTTCCCATGCCCGGCACGTCACCGAAGGGAACGAACACAGGATTGGCGATGCGCTCGGCCAGGGGACCGAGGCCCGAGCCCAGGATGAGCGCCACTTCCGGTCGGAAGGCGCCCAGGCGCTCCTCCATCACCGCCTGGGCCGCGTCCAGCGTTTCGATGAGATGATCATTCAAGGCCATGAGTTTTCCTTTCTTGGAAGGGGGCGCCGGGAACGGCCCGGGCGAAGGCGGGCGCGGCCCACGGCGCAATGCCTACCGGGCCGTGCGCGCCACGAGCACGCGGGGGCGTCCGGCCAGGTCGTCCACGATGCGCAACTCGGTGAAGCCGGCCGCCTCGGCCACGGCCCGGGCGGCGTCCATGTGGCCCTCGTGCAGCTCGCAGGCCATCACGCCGCCGGGCTTCAGGGCCCGAGCGGCCCACGCGGCCAGCGGGCGGAACAGGTCGAGCCCGTCGGCGCCGCCGTCCAGGGCCAGGGCCGGCTCGAAGTCGGCCACCTCGGACGGCAGAGCGGCCATCACCGAAGTGGGCACGTAGGGCGGGTTGGAGACCACGGCGTCGAAGGTACCGAGGCGCTTCTCGCCAATACCCGACCCCAGACTGCACTGGAGCACCGCCACCCGATCGCCCAGATCAAGGGCCTCGATATTCTCGCGAGCCAAGGCCACGGCCTCGGGCGCGATATCGGTGGCGATGGCCCGCACGTCGGGATGCTCGAAGGCCAGAGAGCAGGCAATGCACCCCGACCCCGTGCACAGATCGGCCACCAGCAGCGGGGCCTCCTCCACGGAGGCGCCCCCCAAGCCGCCCTCAACCTCGCCGGTCTCTTCCGTAGGAGCGGGCTTCAGCCCGCCCGAATCCGCGCCCGCACCCGCGAGCGCTTCCCCCGAAGCAACCCCCGCCTCTTCCAGCGCTTTCTTCACGGCTTCCACCGCTTCGCGCTCCTGCTCGGCCGCTTCGGCGTTCCACCGCGCCTCGCGACGGCCCGGCGCTGGCAGGGCCGCCAGCACCTCGCTCACGAGCACCTCGGTCTCGGGCCGCGGGATAAGCACCCCGGGGCGCACCTTCACCATGATGTGGCGGAAAGCCACCTCCCCAGTGATGTACTGCAAGGGCTCCCCCGCCCCGCGCCGCCGCACGTAATCGCGCAGCACCCCGCGCTCCTCTTCCGAGAGCGGCCGGTCGAAGTTCACGAACAGGTGGGTGCGGGAAAGTCCCGTGGCCTCGGACAGAAGCCACTGGGCCGACAGCCGCGGGTTCTCGTCCCCCTTGTCGGCCAAGTACCCCTGCGTCCATTCGAGGGCAGATTTAATGGTCCAGTCGGACATCGCGTTGAAAGCCTTTCAACAAAGTAAATGTCAAGCGCGGGAAGGCGGCATGCCTCCGCGCGCAGATTCCGCAGACTCGAAAAAAGAGGGGTATCATCTTCTACCCCTCTTTTTTCGAAAGCGAGGACTTGCCCGAGCACGGAGGCATGCCGCCTTCCCGCGCCGTCAGGTCCTACAAAGTCGCAACGTCGGCGTTCTCGCCGCTGCGTCAGCAACAGCGAAACTAAACAGCCGCTTCCAGCTTCTGCGCGCGGTCGGCCGCCTGCAAAGCCGTGATCACGTCGCCCAGGTTGTCGCCCAGAAGCACACCGTTGTAGGTGGAGTTGAAGCCGATGCGATGGTCAGTCACGCGGTCCTGGGGGCCGTTGTAGGTGCGGATCTTCTCGGAGCGGTCGCCCGAGCCGATCTGGGCCAACCTCTCGGCGCCCTCGGCGGCCTGCTGCTCGGCGAGCATCTTCTCGTAGAGGCGGGCGCGCAGCACGGCCATGGCCGCGATCTTGTTCTGCAGCTGGGACTTCTGGTCCTGGGACTGCACCACCAGGCCGCTGGGCAGGTGCGTGATGCGCACGGCCGAGTCAGTGGTGTTCACGCACTGGCCGCCCGGGCCGCCGGCGCGGTACACGTCGATGCGCAGGTCGCCCTCGTTGATCTCCACTTCCACCTCGTCGGCCTCGGGAAGGACGGCCACCGTGGCCGTGGAGGTGTGGATGCGGCCCTGGGATTCGGTCTTGGGCACGCGCTGCACGCGGTGCACGCCGGACTCGAACTTCATGACCGAGTACACATGATCGCCCTTCACCTTGAACTGGATCTCCTTGAAGCCGCCGGCTTCGGAGGCCGAGGCGTCCATGGTCTCGGTCTTCCAGCCCTGGGCTGCGGCGAAGCGCTCGTACATCTTGTAGAGGTCGCCGGCGAAGATGGCGGCCTCGTCGCCGCCGGCCGCCGCGCGGATCTCCACGATGATGTCCTTCTCATCGGCCGGGTCGGCCGGGATGAGCATGAACTTGATGTCCTCCTCCAGCTGGGGCAGCCGCGCCTCGATGCCGGCGATCTCCTCCTGGGCGAACTCCTTCATGTCGGCGTCGGAGAGCATCTCCTTGGCCGCCTCCAAATCGTCGATGGCGCCCACGTACTCGGCGGCCTTCTTGGCCAGCGGCCCCTGGGAGGCGTACTCCTTGGCCAGACGGTTGTACTCCTTCTGGTCGGCCAGGACGGCCGGGTCGCCCATCTTAGCCTGCAGCTCGTCGTAAGCCTCGATGATCTTGACGAGCTTCTCTTTCATATCAGTTTCCTGCATGGGTGCGTCCTTTGCGTGAAACGGGTGGGTGTTCAAGCGCTCGCAAGCGCAACGTCATATTGTAGCAGAAAGGCGCACCGATAAGGCGCCTGTCGGCCAATGCCCACAGGCGCAGCGTTGCGGAAGGCCGCAAGGGCCCTAGGCGTTCAGGAAGTCGGCGGCCGATTCGGCGCAGTTGGCCCCGTCGGCCACGGCGGTCACCACCTGGCGCAGCTCCTTGGTGCGCACGTCCCCGGCGGCGAACACGTCGGCGGTGGCGGTGCGCCCCGTGCCGTCGGCGATGATGTAGCCGCCCGCGTCCAAGGCCAGGGCCCCGCTGAGGAACTCGGTGTTGGGGGTGGTGCCCACGGCGATGAACACCGCCGACACGGCCAGGTCGCGCGTATCATCGGTCTTCTGGTTGCGGATGCGCAGACCGGACACGCGGGGCCGCTCGTCGTTCTCGGTCAGGAACTCGGTGGCCACGCTGTCCCAGCACAGCTCCACGTTGTCCA
>CANSES010000020.1 GCA_947645965.1 uncultured Enterorhabdus sp.
ACGGCGACTACGACTACTACCTGTACAAGTCGGGCCAGCTGGAAGGCGACGCGAGTGCCGACCGCACGCTGGTGGACGAGGCCCTGGCCGATGCCGGCATCCACGGGAAGGGGAGCGCCGGCGCTCCCGAGAAGCGCGCGCCCGGCGGCGCTGCGGCCACGAAGATCACCGTGAACCGCCGCCGCGACCGCAACGGGGGCGGGCCGGGGGCCAGTGCTCCGGCGACCACGACGGGGGCCGCGCCGGCCCGCGGCGGGGCTGCGTCGGCCGCAGCGGCGGCCGGTACGGCGGGCGGGGGCGAGGTGCAGCTGACCGCGCCCAAGGGCAGCGCCCCCAAGACCAAGGAGCAGAAGCGCCGCGAGGCCGAGGCCCGCAACCGCGCCTACGCCGCCCTGAAGAACCACCGCAAGCGCATCGCCCAGCTCGACGAGCAGATGGAACGGGACAACGCCCGCATGGAAGAGCTGCTGGCCCTCATGGCCGATCCGGCCTTCTACGTGAACGAGGACGCCTCCTCCGATGCCATCGCCGAGCACGCCAAGCTGAAGCAGCGGCTGGCGGCCGCCGAGGAGGAGTGGTTCACCCTCACCGAGGAACTGGAAGCGGAAATGGCCCGCCAGCAGGAGCAGGGGTAGGGGCTTGTCCGGCTCGAACTGCGCGGTGCTCCCGTCCGTCCGGTCTGAGCCACGGGGCGTTCTCGTTCGTCCGGCCCGAGACGCGGGACACCCCGATTCGCTCGGGCAGTCCTCGCTCGGCGAAACAGGACGTTTAGTCCTGTTTCGTTCGCTGCGGAACTCGCTCGGTCGGGGCATCCCACGCCTCGGGCCTGCTCTGCCAACAAGAAAGAAGCTACTATGTTGAACATCGTTCTCGTTGAACCGGAGATTCCTCAGAATGCGGGGAACATTGCGCGCACGTGTGCTTGCACGGGGGCGCGGCTGCATTTGGTGGAACCCATGGGGTTTCGGCCGACGGAGAAGAACCTGAAGCGGGCCGGGTGCGATTACTGGAACGAGGTGGACATCATGCGGTGGCCCTGTGTGGAGGCGTTCCTGGAGGCCCACGGCGACGATGAGCTGCACCTGTTCACGGGCCAGGCCGCGCGGGGCTATCGCGACGTCGCCTACGGCGCCGATGCCTTCCTGCTGTTCGGGCGCGAGAGTCGCGGGCTCGACCAGGCCCTCATCGACCAATACGCCGACGCCTGCCTGCGCATCCCCATGCGCGCGGGTGCCCGGTCCCTGAACCTGTCCAACGCCGTGGCCATCGCCGCCTACGAGGCCCTGGCCCAGCAGGGCTTCCCCGATCTTTCCTAGGGCATCCTCTCATCGGCGGTTTCTGTGGGTTCGCGTCTGCCGCGCGGGTGGCGGGCGGTGCTTGGGATACACTGTCGGGCTATGATTAGCATACCTTACATCATCTGCTCGGTGCTGAGCTTCATTCCCGCCCTCGTGCTGCACGAGGTGGCCCACGGCTTTGCTGCCTGGAAGCTGGGCGATCCCACGGCGAAGAGCCGTGGCCGCCTGTCGCTGAACCCGCTCAAGCACATCGATCCCTTCGGCACGGTGCTGCTGCCCGCCATGCTCATGTTCATGGGGATGCCCGTGTTCGGCTACGCCAAGCCGGTGCCCTACAACCCGCGCTACTTCAAGGACCCGCGCCGCGATGACGTGATCGTGGGCCTCGCCGGTCCGGCGGCCAACCTCGCCATGGCGGTGCTCGCCGCAGGGGTGGCCTGGGCCCTGTACCAGCCGGCCTTGAACGGCCTGGTGGACAACGAGCTGTTCGCCTACTTCTACCTGATGTTTCTGCCCACCTTCGCGCTGGTGAACCTGTTCCTCATGTTCTTCAACCTGCTGCCCATCCCGCCGCTGGACGGTTCGTCCATCTTCGCCATCCTGCTGCCGGCGAAGTACCTGCCGAAGTACTACCAGATCCAGCAGTACGCCTTCCCGGTGTTCATGATCGTGATCGTGCTGTTCCCGTACTTGTTCCACTTCAACCCCTTCTCGTGGTACCTGGGCGCGACGGCGGGCAATCTCGCCAATCTGCTGTTCCCCTTCGTCATCTACTAGGCGCCGCCCATGTCCTACAAGGTTCGCATCGATAGTTTCGAGGGTCCCTTCGACCTGCTGTTGTACCTGGTCAGCCGCCAGAAGGTGGATATCGGCGCCATCTCCATCACCGAGATCGCCGACCAGTACCTCGCCGAGGTGTCGCGCATGGACACCCTCGATCTGGACGTGGCGAGCGACTTTCTGCTCGTGGCCTCCACGCTGCTCGAGATCAAGGCCGAGAGCCTCATTCCCCGCGAGCGCACCGAGCTGGACGACGAGTTCGCCGAGCTGGCGCCCTCCGAGGCCCGCGACATCCTGGTCGAGCGGCTCATGGAGTACAAGAAGTACAAGAACGCCGCGGCGGTGCTGCACAATCGCTTCATCGCCGAGGGGCGCATGCACACGCGCCCCTTCGGCCCTGACGCGACGTTTCTCGGGCTCATGCCCGATTTCCTGGCCGGCGTCTCGGTGGACGCCCTGGCCTACCAGGCTGCCGCGGCCCTCGCCCGGCGCGAGGTGTTCCTGCTGGAAAGCGAGCACATCGCCGCCAAGCCCATCCCCGTGGAGGTGCACGTGCGCGCCATCCACCAGCGCATTCGCAACCGCAAGCACCTGCGGTTCTCAGAACTGGTGGGGCCCGAGACGCCCAAGGATGTGATCGTGGTCACGTTCTTGGCCATTCTGGAGCTGTACAAGCGCGTGATGGTGCGCCTGGCCCAGGACGAGGCCTTCGGCGATATTGCCATCGGCTACATCGAGGGCTCCGGCGAGCTGAATCTGGAAGGCGACGACGCGCTGACCTCGGTGGGCGAGGCCTAAGGGCGCCTTGCGGGAACCCGCGCGAAACGAAGGGAAGAAGGATGTTCGAGGGATTGCAGGAAAGCCAGCTGGTGGGGGCCATCGAGGCCATGCTGTTCGTGACCGACGAGCCGGTGGGCACCATCACCCTGGCCGAGATGCTGGAATGCGAGCCCGGCCGCGTGGAAGAGGCCTGCGTGGTCCTGCGCGAGAAGCTGGAGCGCGACGGCGCCGGCATCCAGCTGCGCGAGGTGGCCGGCGGCTGGCGCCTGTTCACCCATCCGGCCTACCACGAGCTTATCGAGAAGTACGTGCTGTCCTGGGATACCCGCAAGCTGTCCGCCGCGGCCATGGAGACCTTGGCCATCGTGGCCTACACCCAGCCCGTGACCCGCGCCGGGGTGGCGGCAGTGCGCGGGGTGAACTCCGACAGCCCCATCAACTCCCTGGTGGAAAAGGGGCTCGTGCGCGAGATGGGCACCGCCGACACCCCGGGCAACCCTACCCTGTACGGCACCACCCGCGGCTTTCTGGAGAAGTTCGGCCTGCGCAGTCCCGCCGACCTGCCCGATCTGGCCGACTTCGCCCCCGACGAGGAAACGCGCCGTTTGATCACCGAGCGTCTGAGCGCCACGCGCGAGGATGCGACGGTCTCCGACGAGCAGGCCCGCGGCATGGCCCGCGCCCTGCTGGGCGAGGATGCAGCCGAGGGCGACGGCGAGGCGCTGCTCTTCGACGAGGAGGCCTATCTCGGCCTGGATGCGGCCGCCGCGAGCCTGACCGAGGCCCTGGCCGCCGAGCGCGCCGCCGAAGAGGCGGCGGGGGAGGACACGAGCGTAGGGGCGGGTTTTAACCCGCCCGCAACTGGCACCGCCGCGGAAGCCGCCCCCCATGCTGATGCCGTCCCGCGCCCCGAGCGGACCGCCGATCCCGCCGCGGAGGCGATGTTCGCCGCGGCCATCGCCTCCACCTTGGGCGTGGTGGACAAGATCGACTTCGACTCCCTCACCTTCGAGACCGATGACGAATAGCACGCGCCTCCAGAAGTTCCTCGCGCGCGCTGGGGTGGCCTCGCGGCGCCATGCTGAGGAGATCATCGCCGCCGGTCGGGTGACCGTGAACGGCGCGGTGGTGGCGGAGATGGGCGCGAAGGTGGATGCCGACGCCGATACCGTGGCTGTGGACGGCACCGTAGTGCGCCTGCCTGAGGAGACCGTCACCTTCATGCTGCACAAGCCGGCGGGCTACGTGACCACCATGAGCGATCCCCAAGGCCGACCCACCGCCGCCGCGCTCATGGCCGACGAGATCGCGGCCCATCCGGCCCTGTTCCCCGTGGGGCGCCTGGACGCCGACACCACGGGGCTTCTGCTGTTCACCACCGACGGGGCGTTGGGCCACGGACTTCTGCACCCGCGCCGCCATGTGACCAAGACCTACCTGGCCCTCGTGGAGGGGGCGCCCTCCGAAGATGCCGTGAAGCGCCTGCGCCGCGGCGTGCGGCTCGACGACGGCATGACCCAGCCGGCCGGCGTCCGCGTGCTGGACGGCGAGGAGGCCGTCCGCGCCGCCCAGCTCATCGGCCGAGGCGCGGGGGCCAGCGGCCAGGGTGCGCGCCACGGCGGCAAGCGCAGCCGCAGCGCCCTGGAGGGTGACGGCGCCTATGTGGAGGTGCAGCTGCGCGAGGGCCGCAAGCGCCAGGTGCGCCGCATGCTGCAGGCCGTGGGCCATCCCGTGATCGCTCTGCACCGCGAGGCCTTCGGTCCCTTGAGCCTGGGAGATTTGCCCCGGGGTGCGGCCCGCGCCCTCACCGAGGAGGAAGTGGCGGCTCTCACGGCCCTTGCGTCCTAGGGTTCGGGCGCCCCGTCGGCCCATCGGCGTTTCAGCCCCCATCATCGGCAATTCTGATGAGAATCATCAATTTTTTGCGATGCTCCCGTCGGCGCCGCGACTATAATACGCGCCAGTGAAGGATACCGCTGCACCGGGGAGAGGCCCCGGGCGGCAGGATCGCAAAGGAGGCGCTCATGAGCGTTACAGTTTCCACATTCCTGTCTATGAAGCAAAAGGGCGAGAAGATCTCGATGATCACGGCCTACGACTACACCACGGCGCGGCTCGTGGACGAGGCCGGCATCGATTCCATCCTCGTCGGCGATTCCCTCGGCAACGTGATGCTGGGCCTGGGCGACACCGTGTCGGTCACCATGGAGGACATGATCCATCATGGCGCGGCCGTGGCCCGGGGTGTGAAGAACGCGCTGGTGGTCATCGACATGCCCTTCATGTCCTACCAAGCGAGCGTCTACGATGCGGTGGTGAACGCCGGCCGTCTCATGAAGGAGGGCCGCGGCAACGCCGTGAAGCTGGAGGGCGGCGTGGAAGTGGCCGACCGCATCCGCGCCATTGTGGCCGCCCAGATCCCCGTCTGCGCCCACATCGGCCTCACGCCCCAGGGCATCAACGCCCTCGGCGGCTTCAAGGTGCAGGGCAAGACCGCCGATTCCGCCCGCAAGCTGTTGGAAGACGCCCATGCCGTGGAAGAGGCCGGCGCCTTCGCCGTGGTGCTGGAGGCCATTCCCGCCGAGCTGGCCGCGCGCGTGTCGGCCGAGCTGACCATCCCCACCATCGGCATCGGCGCCGGGGCCGGCTGCGACGGCCAGGTGCTCGTGAACCAGGACATGCTGGGCACCTTCACCGACTTCACGCCGAAGTTCGTGCGCCGCTTTGCCGAGGTGGGCGCGATCATGAAGAACGCCTACGCTGAGTACGACCGCTGCGTGAAGGACGGCAGCTTCCCCGCCCCCGAGCACTGCTACGCCGCGCCCGACGGCGTGCTCGAGAGCCTGTAGGGGGGCCGCCATGGAGATCATTGAAACCGTCGGGACCATGAAGGCCCAGGTGGCCGCCTGGAAGGCCGAGGGGCTCACCATCGGGCTCGTGCCCACCATGGGGTCGCTGCACGCCGGCCATGAGAGCCTCATGGACGCGGCCCGGGCCGCCTGCGACCGCGTGGTGGTGTCGGTGTTCGTGAACCCGCTGCAGTTCGGGCCCGACGAGGACTTCGACGCCTATCCCCGCGACATCGACCGCGACAGCGCCATCTGCGCCGCCCACGGGGCCGATGCGGTGTTCCATCCCACGGCCGAGGAGATGTATCTGCCGGCCCACAACACCTACGTGGTCATGGAGACGCTGACCGACGCCCTGTGCGGCACCTCGCGCCCGGGGCACTTCCGCGGGGTGTGCACCGTGGTGACGAAGCTGTTCAACATCGTGCGTCCCGACCAGGCCTTCTTCGGCCAGAAGGATGCCCAGCAGCTGGCCATCATCAAGCGCATGGTGGCCGACCTGAACATGAACCTGCGCGTGGTGGGCTGCCCCATCGTGCGCGAGGAGGACGGCCTGGCCAAAAGCTCGCGCAACGCCTATCTCTCGCCCGAGGAGCGCGCGGCGGCTCTCGTGCTGTCCCGGGCCATCCGCGCCGGCGAGGCGGCCGCGGCGGCCGGCGAGCGCGACGGGGCGGCCCTGCGCCAGCTCATGACCGCCGTCATCGAGGAAGAGCCTCTGGCCCGCATCGACTACATCGAGGTGGTGGACGGCCTCACCATGCAGCCCGTGGACGCCATCGGCGAGACGGCCCTGGTGGCCATGGCCGTCTACATCGGCCGCACGCGCCTCATCGACAATTTCCTGTACGAGGAGGGGGAGTAACCCGTGCTGCTGAATGTGCTGAAAGGCAAGATCCACCGCGCCACCGTCGTGCAGGCCGAGCTCGATTACGTGGGCTCCATCACCATCGATCCGCTTCTGTCCGAGGCCGCCGGCATCCTGGAGTACGAGAAGGTGCAGGTGGTGGACATCGACAACGGCAACCGCTTCGAGACCTACGTGATCGCCGGTGAGCCCGGCAGCGGCATGATCTGCGTGAACGGGGCCGCGGCCCATTGCGTGGAGCCGGGCCACAAGGTGATCATCATGGCCTACGCGCAGATGACCCCCGAGGAGTTCGCCGCTCCCGAGAACGCCCCGCGGGTGGTGTTCGTGGACGACGATAACGCCGTTGCCCGAGTGACCCGCTACGAGAAGCACGGCCGCTTGGAAGATATGGAGTAGGCCATGGACGAGATCAAGCGCGTCGCCATCGTGGGATTCGGGTCGCTGGGGGCCATGTACGCCGGCTGCTTCGGCCGGGCCATGGGGAATGAGGGCGTGTTCGTGGTGGCCGACGAGGCGCGCACGGCGACGTACCGCGCCGAGCCCACCATCTTCAACGGCGAGCCCGTCGCCGCCACCTACCTCACCTACGGGGAGGCGGCCGCCCAGGCTGCCGAGGCCCCCTTCGACGTGGTGCTCTACGCGGTGAAGTTCGGCGCCCTAGCCGAGGCCATCGACCAGTCGGCGCCGCTCGTAGGGCCCAACACCGTGGTCGTCTCGGTGCTCAACGGCGTGACGAGCGAGGAGGTGCTCGCCGAGCGCTTCGGGTGGGACCGGGTGCTTCTGTGCGTGGCCCAGCAAATGGACTCTCGCAAGGTGGGCGCCACGGTCACCGCCGGCTGCGTGGGCGTTCTGGCCCTGGGCGTGCACGACGGTGCCAGCGCGGCTCAGCGGGCGAACCTCGCGCGGGTGACCGCCTGGCTTACCGCCATCGACCAGCCCTTCATCTGCCCTGAGGACATCCGCCATCAGCTATGGGGCAAGCTCATCTGCAACGTGGGAGTGAACCAGGCCTGCGCGGTGTACGACTGCTGCTTCGACGGCATTCACGCCGCCGGCGAGGCCCGCGAGGCCATGATCGGTGCCATGAACGAGGTGGCCGCGGTGGGCCGGGCCGAGGGCGTGGCGCTGACCGATGCGGACGTGGCCTACTGGCTCGACATCATCGATCACTTGAACCCCGCCGGCATGCCGAGCCTGCGCCAGGACGTGCTGGCCCGCCGACCCACCGAAGTGGAGCTGTTCAGCGGCACCGTCAACCGCCTCGGGGCGGCCCATGGCATTCCCACGCCGGTGAACGAGCGCTTCTACGCCGCCATCAAGGCCATCGAGGCGGCCTGGTAGGGAAGTACTCGCGCCTCAGGTCTGCGCCAGCGGGCCGCCTCTGCCAGGGGCGGCCCGCTGTTTGTCCCTTCCATCTGGTCGTTCTTTTGAGCGCCGAGCCGTTCAGTGTTACACTATCGTCGGGAAAACGTCATCAGCCAGACAAGGGGATGCCCGTGAACCGAGGAAAGTACATCGCTATCGTGGCCGTCACGGCGCTGCTGATCGCGGGGGCGGCCAGCGTGTACTTGGCTCAGCTGTCGGCCACGGTGAGCAGCAACCTCATGACCTCGGTGGACGAGATCTCCCGTCACGACGTGGAGTCCATCGAAGGGGCCTTGGATGACGCCTACGGGCGGCTGGACGCAGTGGTCAAGCGCATGGAAGTGTACGAGGTGCGCGATGTGTACGAGGCCCAGGAGCAGCTGAACCTGGAGGCGGCCTCGTCGAACCTGTTCAACGCCTTGTACCTGATCGATGATGCCGGGGTGCTCTACAGCAGCTCGTATCTGATCCTGGAAGCCGACGAGCACACCTACGACGAGCTGCTCATGAGGGATCGCGGCCATTTCGCCACGCTGTACGACGATGAGATGGGCCGCTTGGAAACCACCAAGGAATCGCTCATCTTCGGCGTCGACCTCGACAATCTGCGCATCGGCGAGCACACCTTCGTGGGACTGCTCGGCCGCAGCGATCTGTCGGCCATCTCCAACCAGCTCGTTATCGAGAGCTTCGACGACCAGGGCGTCTCCAGCGTGGTGGACGCCGAGGGCTACTACATCGTCAGCGCCAGCCCCGCCACCGACCTGGCCGGCCGCGACAATTTCTACGCCATGCTGGAATCCGGCTCCATCGAGGGCGGCGTCACCATCGAGGACGTGCGCCGCAACATCGCCGAGGGTGCCAGCTTCGTCATCAACTGCACCACCGGGGAAGGGGAGCGGCTCGTCATGTCCTTCGCGCCGGTGGAGGGCACCGCCTGGTCGTTCATCATGGCCGTGCCCACCGAGGTGTTCGCCGAGCGCTTCGCCCCGTTCATGGCGCTTACCGTGGGCATGCTCACGGCCACTCTGGTGGTGGTGGGCATCATGGTGGCCCTCATCCTGCGCTTCGTGCGCCAATCGGCGCGCGCCCGGGCCGAGGTGGCCGCCCGCACCGAGTTCCTCTCCAACATGAGCCACGAGATTCGCACGCCCCTCAACGGTATCATCGGCCTGAATCACCTGATGGAGCGCCATATCGACGACAAAGAGGCCATGGCCGGCTACGTGAGCCGACTCGGCAAGGCAGCCCAGTACCTGCTCTCGCTCGTGAACGACATCCTGGACGTGTCGAAGCTGCAGGCTGGCAAGGTGGAGCTCGTCCACGAGCCCTTCGACGCGATCGGGATGATCGAGAACGTGTGCGCCATGCAGCGCGAGCCCATGGAGGTGCGCGGCATTCGCTTCGAGCGGGATTGCGATGGGGTGAGCTGCCCCCATCTGGTGGGCGACGAGGTGCGCGTCAGCCAGGTGCTCATGAACATCCTGTCCAACGCCGTGAAGTTCACTCCCGAGGGCGGCACTATCACGCTGACGGCGAGCGAGTTCGTGGGGGCATCGGGCCGCGAGGCCCAGCTGACCATCGCCATCGCCGATACCGGCTGCGGCATGACGCCGGAATTCCAACGGCAGATCTTCGACGTGTTCACCCAGGAGCGCAACAGCAACAGCGAGTCCCAGAAGGGCACGGGCCTGGGCATGTCCATCAGCTACCTGTTGGTGCAGCAGATGGGCGGTACTCTGACGGTGGAAAGCGCGCTGGGCGAGGGCTCCTGCTTCACGGTGAAGCTGCCTCTGCCCCTGGATCCGGCCCATCGGGGCGATAGTGCGGCCGAGGGGGCCGCGGGGGAGGGGGCGTCCGCGGAGGCGAAGGCGGCGGGGGAAACTGCCGCCGGGGGAGCGGGCGCCGATTCCGCGAACGGGGAAGCCGCTGCAGCCGAGGGGGCGGGCGCTGCGACGGGCGAGCTGGCAGGTGCCGAGGCATCTGAGCCGGCCGCGAGCGCCTCGGTGGAAATCCTCGTGGCCGAGGACAACGAGCTGAACGCCGATATCATCGCGAGCATCCTCACCGAGGAAGGCTTCACGGTCACGGTGGCCTGCAACGGCGAGGAGGCCGTGACTGCCTTCGAGGCGTCGCCGCCGGGGCATTTCGCCGCCATCTTCATGGACGCCCAGATGCCGGTCATGGACGGCTATGCGGCGGCCCGGGCCATTCGCAATCTGCCTCGCGCCGACGCGGGTACGGTGCGCATCTTCGCCTGCACCGCCTCCACGTTCGAGGAGGATCGGCGTCGGGCCCTGGATGCGGGCATGGACGATTTCCTGCCCAAGCCGCTGAACGTGGGACTCATGCTGCAGAAGTTGGAAGCCGTGCGCAAGGAGGCCTCATGAGCGAGGCAAGTTGCCGTGCCCGTTGGATGGAGCGCCCCCTGACCCGGCGCGGATTTGTGGCCGCCACGGCGTTGGGGGCCTGTGCCGCGGCGGGGCTGCCGGGCTGCGCGGCGTCGAAGGAAGAGCCCGTGCACCTGGTGGTGAAGGTGCCGCGCACAGGTCACAGCGTGGTGTTCGACGAGGACATCACTCAGGTCGAGACCGTCATCGAGGCCATGGCCGCCGATTTCGAGGCGCGCTACGAGGGCTGCCCCGTGAAGGTGGAGGTCATCGTATTCGAGCAGAACCAGTACGACGAGGCCGTGGCGGGCTCCTTCGATACCGATAAGGCGCCCGATGTGCTCTACGGAGACTACTTCAACACGTCCACCTATGTTCACACGGGCCGCGTGGTGCCGCTGGATGACATCGTCGCGCCCGACCTGCGCGCCGATGTGTCCGATTACCTGTGGGACGCCAGTACCGTGGAGGGCCGCGTGTACCTGATGCCCTATCTGGCGCGGCAGAACGTGCTCGGTTATCGCAAGGAGCTGTTTCGCCAGGCGGGGCTCGAGCGCTTCATCGCCGAGGGGCGCATTGCCGCTTGGTCGCTGGAAGAGTGGACCCATATCCTGGATACCCTGGCCGCCAAGCTGCCCCGGGGCACGTTCCCGCTGATGATGTACGCGGCCTCGCCTCAGGGCGACACCCATATCATGACGCTGCTGCGCTCGGCCGGCTCGTCCTTTTACGACGAGGCGGGGCATTTCGCCCTCTCGCGGCCCGAGGGCGTGGCGGCCCTGCGCTGGATTCAGGAGGGAGTGGGCCGCGGGTGGTTTCCTCCCCATGCCGAGAACCTGGAGATCGAGGACTGCTCCAGCTTGTTCCGTGCCGAGCAGCTGGCCATCTACATGGTGAACAACGCCTCTATCACCCGCTACGGCGAAACCGTGGGGCTCGTGAACTTCCCCGGGCCCGATGAGGACGGCTGCGCCACCACCTTCGTCTCGGGCTTCCAGGTGTTCGACAACGGTGACGAGGCGCGCGTGCAGGTGGCGAAGGACTTCATCTCTTTCGTCTACGGCAGCGATCACTGGCTCGATTTCGCCGCCGGTGCCCTGCCGGCGTCGAACCGCGTGGCGGAGCGCTACGGTGACGCCATTCCCGCCTACGACCTGTTCGTTGACAACATTGACAACGTGGTGGACTTCACCGGCGAGACCCCCGACACCCTGGCCGTGCGCGAGGCCTTCCACCCCTGCATCCGCGACCTGCTCATGGGCAAGGTAACCCCCGAGGAATGCGCCGCCGCCCTCGATGAGCGCTGCAACGTCGCCATCGACGCCGGCTGGTCCCAAAGCCGCCTGCACGAGTAGGGGAGTGAGGGCCGCGCATGGCCCCCGTCCGTCCTCCGTCGTTCGCGGGGATTGGGCGAATCGCGGGGTGGGGGTGGCCTCGTTCGTATACAATGGGAGTTGACTGGTACCTGATTGAGTAGGACTCTCATTTCCATGACTGAATCTTCCGAATTGAACGACGCCCCCTTCGCTTCGGTGGCCGTTATCGGCCTGGGGCTCATTGGGGCCTCGCTGGCGGCTACGCTGGCGGCCAAGATGCCGGGGGTGCGCATCTTCGGCGTGGACACCGATGCGGCCACCTGCGCCACGGCGGTGGAGCGCGGCTGGTGCGCCGAGGCGGCCGGCCCCGACGACCCGGCCTTCCGCGCCTTCATCGAGGGCGACTGCGAGCTGGTGATCATTGCCACCCCCGTGGCGGCCGTGGACGACTACCTGGGCCGCTTGCGCGACTGGGGCTACACGGGCCTGGTGACCGACACCATCTCCACCAAGGGCCATATCCTGGCCGCGGCCGAAGCGCTGCTGCCGGCACCTGAGCGCTACGTGCCCGGGCATCCCATGGCCGGCTCCGAGCAGAACGGCATCGCCGGGGCTCGGGCCGACCTGTTCGAGGGCGCGAACTGGATCCTCTGTCCCGATGAGCGCACGGCTCCCGAGGACTTTCAGCGCATGCACGAGCTCATCACCGGCCTCGATGCCCGGGTGGTGTCTCTGCGCCGCGAGGAGCACGATTCCGCCATCGCCATCGTGAGCCACGTGCCCCACATGGTGGCGTCGTCTCTCATGCAGCTGGCGAGCGCCCACGCCGATGACTCCCGCTCGCTCATGCGCCTGGCCGCCGGCGGCTTCAAGGATTCCACGCGCATCGCCGCCGGGTCGCCGAAGCTGTGGTGCGGCATCGCCTTCGACAACGCCGTGGCCCTGCGCGACGGCCTGGCCGAGATGGCCGCCATCATTGGCTCGTTCGCCCAGGCTCTGGAAGAGGGCGACCGCGAGACCTTCACGCGGCTTCTGGCCGAGGCCGCCGAGGCCCGCCGCGCCCTGCCCGCCGCCTGGGTGCCCTCCACCGAGAAGCTTCTGGAGGTGCGCATTCCCATGGTGAACCGCACCGGCGTGGTGGCCGAGGTGTGCACCATCGCCTCGTCGGTGGGCTGCAATATACAATCCATTGACATCGACCACATCAGCGAGGGCAACGCCGTGCTCTCCCTCATCCTGACCGATGAGGGCGACATCGGCCAGCTTTCCCTCCAGCTGATCAATGCCGGTTTCTCCGTATCGTTCAGTCCCCTCATGCCGAAGGAGTATGCCCATGTCGACTGAGAACCTGCCTCCCTACACCACGATCGAGCCCCTGGGCGGCCCGCTTACGGGTGCCTGCCACGTACCCGGCGACAAGTCCATCTCGCATCGGGCCGTGTTGTTCGCCGCCATGGCAGAAGGCACCTCGCACCTGACCGGCGTGCTGGATTCGGAAGACGTACGCGCTTCCATCCGAGCCGTGGAGGCTCTGGGAGCTGTGGTGGCGCTCGACCGGCAGTCCGACGGCACCCTGGCCGGCACGGTGACCGGCTGGGGCGCGGAAGGGCCGCAGCAGCCCGATGCCCCCATCGACTGCGGCAACTCCGGCACCACCGCGCGCCTGCTCATGGGCGTTGTGGCGCCGTGGGACATCGCCGTCACCATCACGGGCGATGCCAGCCTGCAGAAGCGCCCCATGCGCCGCATCGTGGCACCGCTCGCGAAGATGGGCGCCACCTTCGAGCCGGAATCCCCCGAGCACCTACCCATTACCGTGCACGGCACCCGCCGCCTGCGCGCCATCGAGTACGCGAGCCCCATGGCCTCGGCCCAGCTGAAGACCGCCGTGCTTCTGGCCGGCACCTTCGCTACCGGCACCACCACGGTGACCGAGCCGGCGCCCTCGCGCAACCACACCGAGCTCATGCTGCCCGAGTTCAACGTGCCCACCACGGCCGGCACCCGCGTGGCCGGCGTGGAAGGCCCCGCCGAGATGCTCGCCTCCGATGTGGTGGTGCCCGGCGACCCCTCCTCGGCTGCCTTCATCGCTGCGGCCGCTCTGCTCGTGCCCGGCAGCTCCGTGGCCATCGAGAACGTGTCGCTGAACCCGGCCCGCATCGGGTTCGTGCGCACCCTGGAGCGCATGGGCGCCGATATCGAGGAGGCCTACGGCGGCGCCGAGGGCAAGGAGCCTCGCGGCACTCTGCACGTGCGCCACACCGCCGCCCTGCGCGGCTGCGAGGTGCCCTCCCAGCACATCGCCTCGGTCATCGACGAGATTCCCGTGCTGGCCTTGGTGGCCGCCCACGCCCGGGGCATCACGGTGTTTCACGAGGTGGGCGAGCTGCGCGTGAAGGAATCGAACCGCCTGGCCGCCATCATCGAGGGCCTGGGCCAGCTGGGGGTGGACGCCTGGGAAGAGGGGGACGACCTGTTCATCGAGGGCAACCCCGATCTCGCGGTGCCCGAGGGCCTCGTGTTCCAATCCCACGGCGACCATCGCCTGGCCATGACCTGGGGGCTCGTGGGCGCCTGCGGGTCGGTGCCCGTGAATGTGACCGATTTCACCTGCGTGGCCGTGAGCTATCCGAACTTCCTCGCTGATCTGAAGGAGCTGGTGCGTTAATGATCGTCGCCATCGATGGGCCCTCCGGGGCCGGCAAGTCCACCGTGGCCAAGGCCGTGGCCAAAGAGCTCGGCTTCTCCTGCCTGGACACGGGCGCGATGTACCGCGCCATCGCCTGGCAGGCGCTGCAGAACGGCGTTTCCCTCGATGACGAGGCGGCCCTGGGCGAGATCGCCCGCACCTACGAGATCGCCTTCGGCCACGTGGAGGGCGACCCGGTGCCCAAGCGCGTGTTCATCGGGGACGCGGAAGTGACCGACGCCATTCGCACCGCCGAGATCGACCGCGCCGTGAGCCCCACTTCGGCCGCCCCCTCGGTGCGCGCCGCCCTGCTCGACCAGCAGCGCCGCATCGGCAACGGCGGCGATTATGTGGTGGAGGGCCGCGACATCGGCACCGTGGTGTTCCCCGATGCGGCCGTGAAGGTGTTCCTTACCGCATCTGATGAGGAGCGGGCCCATCGCCGCGTGCGCCAGAATGTGGATCGCGGTATCGGCTCCATCGACTACGAGGAAGTGCTCGCCGACCTGCGCCGCCGCGATGCGGCCGACTCCTCCCGCGCCACCGCGCCTTTGTGCGCCGCCCCCGATGCCGTGCAGATCGACTCCACGAGCCACTACATCGAGGAAGTCATCGACCAGATCTGCGCCCTGGCCCGGGAAGCCCGCTAGCAGCTCTGCCTGGTCGGGGCCACGGGGCATTCCGATTCGCTCTGCAGTCCTCGCTTTGGAGAACAGGACATTGAGTCCTGTTCTCGTCGCTGCGGAACTCGCTCGGTCGGAACGCCCCCTGTCCCCTCTACGCTTGTACTTTGCTGAGAAACGGAATGGAACCCTATGAGCCTCTTTCTGAAATATTCCGAGATGTGGGACATGGACCTGGGCGGCCGCGACCGCTCCCATGAGATTCCCCATTGGTTCGGCAACCTCGTCTACGTGGTCGTGGGCGCCGTGTGCAAGCTGCTGTTCCGCTATCGGGTGGACAACCGCCAAAAGCTGCGCGCCTTCCAAGACGCCACGGGGGCGCTCGTTATCTGCAACCACACGTCGTTTTTCGACGTGGTGTTCATGTACCTGGCAGCACGGCCGAAGCAGTGGGTGCGCCTCATGGGCCGCGACTCGCTGTTCGACAACGCCGGCGGCCTGCTCGGCCAGATTCTCTCGCGGGTGGGCGCCTTCCCCGTGAAGCGCGACACGGCCGACATGACCTCCATCAAGCGAGCCGTGCGCATGCTGAAGAACGACGAACTCGTGGGCATCCTGCCCGAGGGCACGCGCCGTGGCAAGTCGAACCGCACGCCGAGCCTGCACGCCGGCGTGTCGGTGATCGCCCGCATGGCGAAGGTGCCCATCCTGCCCATGACCGTGCGCGGGGTGGAGCGCATCAAGAACAAGGGGGAGCGCGTGCGCTTTCCCAAGGTGACCGTGGACTACGGCGACCCCATCCTCGTGTCGGACTTCGACTTCCTGCCCAAGGAGGAACGGGTGGAGGCCTGCACCTGGTACGCCATGCGCGAGAGCTTCGCCCTGTTCTACCGCGTGCCCGCTGAGGAAGTGGACATGGCAGCCCTGTTCCCCGAGACCCGCGATTACGCCCCGATGTTCGCCGAGCATCCCATCCCCCGCCACACGAGCGAGGAGGTGGCCGCTGCGGCCCGCGCGAAGGCCGAGGCCGCCCGCGCCAAGCAGGCCGAGAAGGCCGCGAAGGCCGCCGCCAAGGCTGAGGGCGCCGAGGAAGAGTAGGTTTCTGGCTCGGAATCGACGGTTTTGGGGAAATTCCCTCTGGTTTTCTGTCGAAAAAGCAACATTTGCCGTGTCGATGGCTTGAAAAGAACGGTTTGGGGGACAGAAAATACCCCAAACCGTCGATTCGAAGCCAGTTTTGTCCAAGAAGGTCGGGCGGGGGACGCAAGCCCGCACCCGAGAAGGAGTAGCCATGGAAGTGATTCGCGCGAAGCGGGCCGGAGCCTGCTACGGGGTGCAGCGGGCCCTGGACATGGCCGCCGAGGTGATCGAGGCGGGCGGCCGCGCCTACACCTTGGGACCGCTCATCCACAACCCCCAGGTAGTGGACGAGCTGGCGGCCCGGGGTGCTGCGGCCGTGGCATCGGTGGAGGACATTCCCGACGCGGTTGCAGCCGATGCGGCCGGAGTCGAGGCGACTGGGGTCGAGGAGGCGCCGGCCGTGGTCATCCGCTCCCACGGGGTGACCCCCGAGGTGCTGGGAGCCGTGGTGGATCGCGGCTTTTCCGTGGTGGACGCCACCTGCCCCCATGTGTCCCGCGCCCAGGCTGCCGCGGCCGAGCTGGCCCGGGAGGGCTGCCGCGTGGTGGTGCTCGGCGAGGCGGGGCATCCCGAGGTGGAGGGGCTCACCGCCTGGGCCCGCCAGGCCGGCGGCAAGGTGGACGTGGTGGCCGGCCCCGGCGAGATTCCCGCGGGGCTCTACGACCCGGTGGGGGTGGTGGCCCAGACGACCCAGCGCAAGGAGAACCTGGAAGCGGTGGTGACCGCCCTGCGCGAGCAGGGGCTTAATCCCATCGTGAAGAACACCATCTGCTCGGCCACGCGCCAGCGCCAGGAGGCCGCCGCCGATCTGGCCGCGGCGGTGGACGCCATGGTGGTCATCGGCGGCCGCAACTCGTCGAACACCACGCGTCTGGCCGAGGTCTGCGCCCTTACCTGCCCGCGCACCTTCCATATCGAGTCGGTCGACGAGCTGGACGCGGCGGCCTTCGCCGGCTGCCGCCGCATCGGCGTCACGGCCGGCGCCTCCACTCCCGAGAACCAGATCGCCTCCGTGGAGGCCTTCTTGAAGACCCTGTAGGCGCTATGGACACCTATCCCGGCAAGGACATCGAGCGGGCGGCGCAGGCTGTCTCCGGCCCGGGTGCTGCTTGCGTCGGTTGCGGCTCCGCAGCCCTGACCCCCGCCCAGGCGGCGGCCGCAGCGTGGGGCGGCCCCGTGGCACCCATCGCCGCCGTGGAGCCGGAAAGCCCCGCCGATGATGCGGGCTTCACGGCCGGCTGCTACCTTACGACCGTGGACGGCCAGCCCCTGCGCGACATCATCGACTGGCGGTGGCTTACGGCCGAGGACGTCATCACCGTGGGCTACATCGACCAAGATGGCGAAGCCGGCGAAGTGGAACTGGAGCGGGAAGCGGGGGAGCGCTGGGGCTTCGAGTTCGACGGCGTGCTGTTCGACCGGGTGAAGCTCTGCCGCAACGCCTGCGTGTTCTGCTTCATGCGCCAGCTGCCCGAGGGCGTGCGCCCCTCGCTCGTGCTGCGCGACGACGACTTCCGTCTGAGTTTCCTATCGGGCACTTTCGTCACGCTCACGAACTTGAGGCCCGAAGACGAGGCTCGCATCATCGAGCAGCAGATCAGCCCCTTGCGGGTGAGCCTGCACGCGAGCAATTCCGAGCTGCGCCGCTCCATGATCGGCCGGCATGCCCAGCACGGGCTCGACGCCCTCGACCGCCTGCTCGCCGCCGGCATCCAGGCCCACGCCCAGATCGTGCTCATGCCCGGGGTGAACGACGGCGAAGCCCTGCGCGAGACCTTGGCATGGGCTTGGGAGCGGCCGAACATCCAGAACGTGGGCATCGTGCCCCTGGGCTTCACGAAGCACCAGACGGCCCTGCACGAGAGCTTCACCACACCCGAGGCGGCCCTGGGCGTCATCCGCACCATCGAGCCCTTCCAGACCCGCGCCCGCACCGAGCGGGGCGGCCCCTGGGTGTTCGCCGCCGACGAGTTCTACGTGAACGCCTTCGGCGCGGAAACTCCCGCCCACATCCCTCCGGCCAGCGATTACGGCGACTACGAGATGTTCGAGGACGGCATCGGCATCGTTCGCTCCTACGTGGACGAGTTCGCCGCGGCCTGCGAAAGCGGCTTGGCCGCCGAGGCCGCCCGGGCCCTGGAAGAGGCCGGGCTCACCGCCCGCTTCGTCGTCGGCGAGGCCATGCAGCCCTTCCTGGACGCCATGGTGGCCCAAAGCCCCCTGGCGGCCCGCCTCGTGCCCCTCACGGTGCCCAACGCCTACTTCGGCGGCAACGTCAACGTCACGGGCCTTTTGTGCGGCTGCGACATCGCCGCCGCGATCAAGGAAGAGCGGGAATGCCCGGCAGCGCCTCCCGGACAAGTCGGAGAGAGCCGCCAGCTCTTCCTCATCCCCAAGGTCATTTTGAACGACGACGGTATCACGCTTGATGACATGACCGTGCAGGATATCGAAAACGCGGCAGGTGCGGCCATTTGCGTGGTATCCTGTAATCCGCTCGACTATCTGCCCGAGATCATCGCTCGGGCGGCTTGTCGTCCGTAGAGGCACGTCGTCCGGCGCAGCCCCGCGTCCGGCCCCATCATAGATAAGAGGAACATCATGGCACTTCCCATCGTCGCCATCGTCGGCCGCCCCAACGTGGGCAAGTCGACGCTGGTCAACCGCATCGCCCAAACCGGCGAGGCCATCGTCCACGAGATGCGCGGCGTCACCCGCGACCGCAGCTACCACAAAGCCGACTGGAACGGCGTGGAGTTCATGCTCATCGACACCGGTGGCATCGAGATGGGCGGCGACGACGCCTTCCAGGGCTCCATCCGCGCCCAGGCCTTCGAGGGGGCCCGCGAGGCCGACGTCATCATCTTCCTCGTGGACGGCAAGACCGGCATCAACACCGACGACGAGGAAGTGGCGCGCATTCTGCAGAAGGCGGGCAAGCCCGTGTTCCTGGCTGTGAACAAGATGGACAACCCGGCCCGCATGGACGAGACCTGGGAGTTCTACGCCCTCGGCCTGGGCGACCCGTGGCCGGTGAGCGCCCAGCACGGCAACGGCACCGGCGATCTGCTCGACGAGGTGGTGGCCGAGCTGCGCAAGTGCGATCTCACCCCCGAGGAGGAAGTGCAGGCCATCAACGTGGCCATCATCGGCCGCCCGAATGCGGGGAAGAGCTCGCTGACCAACAAGCTCACCAACAACGACCGCTCCATCGTGAGCGACGTGGCCGGCACCACCCGCGACGCCATCGACACCCTGGTGGAGCACGAGGGCCAGATGTACCGCATCGTGGACACGGCCGGCCTACGCCGCAAGAGCCAGATCGACGAGGACGTGGAGTACTACGGCTTCGTCCGCGCCATGCGCGCCATCGACCGCGCTGACGTGGCCCTGCTCGTCATCGACGGCACCCTGGGGCTCACCAACGAGGACCAGCGCGTGGCGGGCTATGCCGCCGAGCGCGGCTGCGCCATGGTGATCGTGCTGAACAAGTGGGACATCGTGGAGGGCCCCGAGGCCAAGGAGAAGATCCGCGAGCGCATCGAGGATCGCATGACCTTCGTCGGCTACGCCCCCGTGGTGGCCATCTCGGCGCTCACGGGCAAGCGCGTCGACCGCATCTGGGACGCCATCGACACCGTGTACGCGAACTTCAGCCGCACCATCCCCACCAACCAGCTGAACAGCTGGCTGGCTGGCATCCGCGAGACGGGCCACACCGTGTCGAAGGGCAAGGCCGTGCTGCGCATGAAGTACCTCACCCAGACCGGCACCTGCCCGCCCTATTTCACCTTCTTCGTCAACCGCCCCGACGTGGTGGACGACAACTACGAGCGCTACCTGGAGAATCGCATGCGCGAGGCCTTCGACCTCACCGGCACCCCCATCCGCTTCAAGTTCAAGAAGAAGGACTAGGCCGTGGACACCGTCATCACCTATTTGACCCTGTCGTTCATTGTCCCGTTCCTGCTGGGCTCCATCCCCTGGGGCGTCATCGTCTCGAAGCTGGCCTTCCACAAGGACATTCGGAAAGAGG
Source organism: uncultured Enterorhabdus sp. (assembly GCA_947645965.1). The sequence goes on from CANSES010000020.1 coordinate 20,135, forward strand.
GAAGCGGCAACATCGGCACCACCAACGCCTTCCGCGCCATGGGGAAGGTGGGCGGCGCGCTCGTGTTCCTGCTGGACTTCGGCAAGGGCGTGCTGTCGGGTTGGCTGGCGGCCTTTGTATTCGCCCCTCGCGCGCTTTGGGCCGCGGCCGAGGTGATCGGCACCGCCCATCCCGAGTACTCGATCTGGCCTCCGGTCGCTTCCTTGGGGGCGGCGCACCTCGCGCTGGCCCTGGCCTTCGCCGGCTGCACCCTGGGCCACATCTTCAGCCCGTGGCTGAAGTTCCGCGGCGGCAAGGGCATCGCCGTGGCCGCCGCCTGCCTGTTGTTCGTCTACGGCCCCGTGGGCTTCTTCATCGAGATCGCGGTGTTCGCCCTCGGCATCCTCATCACCCGCTGCGTGTCGGTGGGCTCCATCGCGGCCGCGGCCATCTGCCCGCTGCTCGGCCTGTACTACTTCTGGGGCGACTGGATCGCCTGGGCCATCATCGCCGCCACGGCGCTCGTGGTCATCTGGGCCCACCGCGCCAACATCCAGCGTTTGCGCGCCGGCACCGAGAACAAGATCGGAAGCAAGAAAAAGGCAGCGTGAGCCTCAGCTACGGTTGAGCGAAGCGGAGATACGGGGTGTTCTGACCGAGCGAGTTCCACAGCGAACAGAACAGGACTAAATGTCCTGTTCTGCAGAGCGAGGACTGCAGAGCGAATCAGAATACCCCGTAGCTCCGCCCCTGAGGAATTGCAGCAAAGAATGAAAGGAGCGCGTCCATGCGCGTAGCCGTTATCGGAGCCGGCAGTTGGGGAACGGCGCTGGCACTGGTGCTGGCCGAGGCGGGGCACGAGGTGGCGCTTTGGGCCCGCACGGCCGAGGTGGCCCGGGCCATCAATGCCGATCATCGCAACCCCCGCTACCTGTCCGACTACCGCCTGCCCGATGCCATCCGCTCCACGGCCGACTACGCCGAGGCCGCAGACGGCGCCGAGGCCGTGGTCATCGTGACCCCGTCGGCGGCCCTGCGGTCCGTGGCCCGCGATCTGGCCGCGCTTATCGCACCCGATACGCCCATCGTCATCTGCTCCAAGGGCGTGGAGGAGCAGACGGGCCTTCTGCCCATCGACACCTTCGCCGCCGAATTGGGGAACGGCGATCGGCTGGCGGTGCTGTCGGGCCCCACCCATGCCGAGGAGGTCATCTGCCGCAAGCCCTCGGCCGCCGTGGTTGCCTCGGCCTCGGAGGCGACGGCGCTGTTCTTCCGCGACTTGTTCGCCACCCGATTCTTCCGCACCTACACCTCCGACGATCCCATGGGCGTGGAGCTGTGCGCGGCCTTCAAGAACGTCATCGCCATCGCCGTGGGCATCAGTTACGGCATGGGATTTGGCGACAACACGGCGGCCCTGCTCATCACCCGCGGCCTGGCCGAGATGAGCCGCATGGTGGTGGCCGCGGGCGGCGAGGCCCTCACCTGCATGGGTTTGGGGGGCGCCGGCGACATGGTGGTCACCTGCATGTCCCAGCACTCGCGCAATCGCCGTTTCGGCGAGCAGTACGTGGCCCGGGGCCTTTCCCTGGACGACTTCACGGCCCAGACCCACATGGTGGTGGAAGGGGCCATCGCCTGCAAGA
>CANSES010000021.1 GCA_947645965.1 uncultured Enterorhabdus sp.
TGCTGTCGGGCAAGCCCATCGACGCCCTGTCGTTCATCGTGCACAAGGACAAGGCCTACGACCGCGGGCGCGTGCTCTGCGACAAGCTGAAGGAGATCATCCCGCGCCAGATGTTCGAAGTGCCCATCCAGGCGGCCATCGGCGGCCGCGTGCTGGCCCGTCAGACCGTGAAGGCCAAGCGCAAGGACGTGCTGGCCAAGTGCTACGGCGGCGACATCACCCGCAAGCGCAAGCTTTTGGAGAAGCAGAAGGCCGGCAAGAAGCGCATGAAGGCCATTGGCAACGTGGAGGTGCCCCAAGAGGCCTTCATGGCCATCCTGAAGGTGGACGAGTAACCCTTGGCCATCGCTTTCCCGACAAGCAACCCTGCGAGCCGCCCTTCGGGGCGGCTTTCGCTTAGAATGAGACTCATACTGAGTCGCTGCGCGCGAGCGCGCGCCACAAGATAGACAACTACCGGGAGGAACTATGGACGAGGAACGCGACATGCCGCGCATCACGCTGGACGAGGGGGCACTGCTGGCCGCCGAGACGGCCGCCGATGCGCCCTTCGGCAAACCCGTGGCCCTCTACCCCAACCTGTACCTGGTGCGGCTGCCCCTGCCCCACAATCCCCTGCACGCCATCAACTCCTACTTCATCCTAGACGACGACGGCACCACCACCATCGTGGACGTGGGGTTCAACCACCCCGCCTGCGAGCAGGCCATCGATGACGCGCTTGCGGCCCTGGGCCGTTCCTGGGACAAGGTGCAGGTGCTGCTCACCCATTCCCACCCCGACCATACCGGCAACCTCGACCGCATCTGGCGCCCCGGCATGCCCGTGTTCGCCAACCTGCACTCCTTCCAGGAAGTGAAGAACCTGATGGAGATGGAGGACAACGTGTACGGGCCGCTGCTGTTGCAGGCCGCCACCTTGGAGCAGCAGAAGGACATGACCTTCGGCGACGAGGGCCCGCGGCTGCACGTGTCGGCCGAGCTGCTGCCGCTGTCCACCTACCCCGCCATGACCTACCTGGCCGACGGCGACCGCTTAAAGCTCGGCAACTTCGAGTTCGAGGTGATCGAGACGCCGGGCCACGACCCGTGGCACATCTGCCTCTACGAGCCGAACCACCGCTTCATGATCGTGGGCGATCACGTGCTGGAGCGTATCACCCCGTCGGTCTCATCGTGGTTTCCCGCCTACAACGCCCTGGCCGAGTTCTTGGACAGCCTGGAGAAGGTGGGCGCCTACGATGTCGATCTGGTGCTGCCGGCCCACGGCAAGCCCTTCACGGGCCTGCATCAGCGCGTCAACTTCCTCATCGAGCACCACCAGGCGCGCCTCGAGGAGATCTACGAGCTGGTAGCAGCCGGTCACGACGACATCGTGCAGGTGTCCCAGCACGCCACCTGGCGCTATCCCAACTGGAAGAGCTGGCCTCTGGACCAAAAGTACTTCTCCATGGGCGAGACCTTGGCCCATCTGACCTATCTGGTGCGGGAAGGGCGCATCCTGCAGGGCATCTGCGGCGCGGAGTACTACTTCCGCATGCCCTATGACCGCAAGCACACCGCCATCGTGGCCGTGGAGAAAAACGACTAGGACGGTCGCTTCAGCGTATCGACGAGCCAGCGGTAGAACACCGCGTCCGGATCCGATCCGCTCTTCATCGCTCGCTCGGCATCGCGCGCGGCCACCAGGGCCCGTCGCAGCTCTTCCGGGGTGAAATTGCGGCCCCAGACGGTCATGGTTTTCACCTTCCAGTCGGGCACCTTCAGCACCCGGGCGATGGCGGCCACCTCGCCGCGGGCCCGCAGGGCCTGCACGCCCATGAGATCGCGGACGCGGCCGGTGCACATGGCGATGAGCGCGTGGGGCGAGGCGGAGTCCATCTTGCTCAGCAGCCCGAGGCACTTGGCCAGATTGCGCTCGGCGAAGGCGTCGGTGAGGGCCCAGGGCTTCACCTCGGAGGTGCGGGCCACCAGCTGGCGCACCTCGCGCTCGCTTACCGGGTCGCCCCCGTTGTGGGCCAGGGCGATCTTCCTCAGCTCGTTGTCGAGGTGCACGGTGTTCTCGCCCACCAGATCGACCAGGGCCGCGGCGGCCCCCTCGCTCATCACGATGCCGTGGCTCGTGGCCATGGCGCGCACCTGGCGGGGCAGCTCGCGCGCCTTCGGCAGAGCGCAGTCGATCACCGCCTTGGGGCCCACACCGGCCACGGCCTTGTACAGGCGCGTGTTCTTCGCCAGCTTCTCGGCCTCCAGCAGCAGCACCGTGGTCTCGTTCGGGGAGCCAAGGTAAGTCACCAGTTCCTCGGAGTCGGCCTTCTTCAGCTTGTCGGCGTTGCGCACATGCACGAGGCGCACGGGGCTGGCGAAGGGGATGGTGTTGCAGGCGGACACGATCTCGCCGCCCTCGACGAGCTCGCCGTCGAAGTCGTCCGAGTTGAAGGCCATGTCCCCCATCTTGGCCAGACGGGCCCGCAGACGCTCGATGACGGCGCTGCGCTTGAGCGCATCATCGCCCACAGCCAGATAGGCGGCCAGCAGATTGTTCTGTTCGTTTCCGTTGCTCATGGGATCATTGTACCCGATTAGGATGCCGGTGCCGCGTGCTCGGTGCGCACCTCGATCTTTTCCATGGAGAATGCAACGGTCACATCGCCCGCCTCGTCGGTGCGCAGCACCGCGCAGTTGCCCTCGGCCAGCATATCGCACACCTCGGGGGCGGGGTGCCCGTAGCGGTTGCCCGCGCCCACGCTGACCAGAGCGATGCGGGGCGCCAGCCGCGCGACCAGCGACTCGTCGAGGCTCTTCTTCGATCCGTGATGGCCCACCTTCAGCACATCGATCCCGGCCGCGGGCAGCGACGGCGCCATGGCGCGCAGCTGCTCGGCCTCGGCATCGCCGCACAGAAGTGCCGTCCACTCGGCCATCCCGTCGTCATCGCCGTCGTAGGAGCAGAGAAATGTCAGGCTGTCGCCGTTGCCGCCCTCGTCGGCGAAGGAGGCGGGCCACACCACCGTCAAGGTGAAGCGGCCGCAGCGCACCGTATCGCCCACTTTCAGGCCGTGCACGCCCGCGGGATAGCGCTCCCCCTCGGCCCGATCCCGCAGATCGTCGCAGCCATCGCAGGGACAGTTCAGCAGCTCGTCGGCCACCAGCAGGCCCTCCACCACCGCCACATCGCCCAAGGCCTCCAGCGAGCCGCAGTGGTCGTCGTCGGGATGGGTCACGGCCACGCGATCGAGAAAGCGCACCCCCTGGCGGGCGCAGGCCTCCTTCAGCAGGGCGTCCCGATTGCCCGTGTCCACGAGAAGGGCCGCCCCTTGACTGCGCACGAGAAAGGCGTCGCCCTGGCCCACGTCCAGCATCACGATCTCGTCTGCACTCGCGCCCCGCGGCGCCACCGCCAAGAGCGCCGCCGTCGCCAGCGTTCCCGCCACCGCACCCAGCGACCGCCCGCTCAGGGAGGGCCACCACGCCCACAGTCCCGCCACCATCGCCACCGACAGCACCACCATGGCGGCCGCATCGCCGTCCACAGGAAGGCAGGTGCCCGGCACCGCGGCCAGACCCTCCACCGCCCAGGACAGGGGCGCGACCGCCGCGGCCGCTGCAGCGAGCGACAGCGGAGCGGCCACCGGCAGGATGCAGGCGACGAGCACGACGGCGAATCCCGCCACGCAGGCCACCGCGAACAGCGGGGCGCCGATCACGTTGGCCACGGGCGAGAGCAGGGGTATCTGGGCGAACAGAGCCGCGGCATAGGGCTGCGTGGCCGTGGCGGAAGCCGCCGTCAGCGCCAGCGGGGCGCTCGCAGTCGCCACGGCGGGAGGGGCGCCGGCGGCCCATGACGTGAAGAGCGGCGCCAGCACCACGATGCCCAGGGTCGATCCCGCCGACAGCACGAAGGAGGGCGACAGGAGGGCGGGAACGTCGGCCGATCCGAACACGATGACGCAGAGCCCCAGGGCCGCCAAGGCCGAGGAGCGCCGATCGGTCAGCAGCGCCAAAAGGCCCGTGGCGGCCATGACCGCCGCCCGCAGCGCCGAGACGGGCATCCCCGTGAAGCCCACATAGCCCACGAGGAACAGGGCTGTGATCACAGCGATGGCCCGTCGGCCCAAGCGGACCAGACGCAACCCGCCCGTGACGAACAGCGTCACGATGGACAGATGCGCCCCCGACACCGCCACCAAGTGGGCCAGCCCCACGCGCTTGAACTGCTCGTAGGCACCCGAGTCCTCCATGGGCCTGCGCCATCCGCACACAAGAGCCTGCATCAAAGGCGCGCCCTCGCCCCCGTAGCGCTCGATCAGTCCGATGGCATGGCGGCGCAATCCCGAAAGCGGAGCGCCTTGGCGCTCTTCGGGCGCGGGCAGGTCGCGCACCGTGAGCGAACCCGCCAGGCCGCTGTTCCAAAACGATTCCGCCGCCGTGGCCGAGGGAGCCTTCAAGCCCGCACGCACCGTAAAGCGCTCCCCCTGCATGAGGCCCACCGCCTCGGCGGGCAAGTTCAACCGCACTGCTATGACGTGCCCGTCGCTCGCGGCGCGCGCCGTGGCGGTCGCGCCGAAATCCGACTGACGGGCATCCGTTGTCAAGGTGCATTCCCACGCCCGCTCGCTTCCCGCCAGCGAGCCGGCCGCCGTCAGGGACCAAGCCGCGGCGGCGCAGGCCACCAGAGCCGCACAGGCGCCCAGCGCCGCCACTGCCGCCAGCGGCACGGTGCGCCGGCGCACGCACGCTGTCCCCACCGACGCTCCGACCGCCACGGCCACCACACCCAGCGCGATGGAGCCTTCCGCGCCGATGCCCCGCAGAACCGGATACACCAACGCACCGGCGGCCCAGAAGGCCAGCCCCGCCAGCAGCACCGGCGGAAGATGGGGCCGCGGTGGCGCCAGCGGCTCGCGGCGGCTCACACGCATACCAACTCCCGCAGGGCCTCGAATTTCTTGTCGCCGATGCCCGACACGCGCTTCAGATCCTCAATGGCGCGGAAGGGCCCGTTGGCCTCGCGGTCCGCCACGATCTTGGCCGCCGTGGATGCCCCGATGCCGGGAAGTGCCACCAGCTCGTCCGCTGTGGCCCGATTGAGGTTCACAGGGGCCGCGTCCCCGTTCGATGCCGTCGCGCCCGCTCCCCCGCTCGCCGTCGTACCGCCCGAAGCTTCCCCTGTCGCCTCGTCGGGAATCACCACCTGTTCGCCATCCTGCAGCACCTGGGCCAGGTTCACAGCGGCCGTGTAGGCCGTCTCGGTCAGACCGCCCGCCGCGGCCACGGCATCCACGATACGGCTGCCCGCATCCAAGTAGTACACACCCGGCGTCCGCACGGCCCCGTCCACGTGCACGCACAGGGGCGCCGCCTCGTCGGTGCCCGAAGAGGGCAGCACAACATCCTCCGCGGCCGCGTTCCCCGCCGCCCGAGCCTCTTCCCCGCTCCCACCGGAACCGACCTCTGCGCTATTCCCAACACCCGCACCTTCCCTCTCATTCCCGACTTCTCCCGTAACCGCGCCGTCGGCAGCATGCACCTCGAAGGCGTTCCCTCCCGAAAACGCCGCCAAGCCCACCGCTGCGGCCACGGCAACGACCAGCAGCACGATAATGCCGACGAACACCGGGCGCGGCACTGCCGACAGATGCAATCGAGTGGCGAACCGATCCGCCTGATCCTGAAAGGCCATGACATCTCCTTCGAACGGAATACCCACAGCCTACTCCCCCGCAACCGCAGTTTCGTCTCGGGAACCACCGTCGCGCAGCCGCCCGAAAACCGCTCGCAAGCCCCCTCCCGACCGCCCGAAAACCGTTCGCCAGCCGCCCAAGGGCCCGCACCAAAGCCGTCCCAACGCCCTCTGTAGGGGCGGCCTTCAGGCCACCCGCAGCAACGCCACCTCCACGCCGTGCAAAAGCCGTCCCAGCACCTCCGTAGGGGCGGGCTTCAGCCCGCCCGCAACCGCAACTCCGTCGCAGCACCACTCACGCCACCACCCGTATCACCCCCGGGAGCCCCCCCCCAACACAAGAAGGCCCCGGTGCCGCAGCACCGGGGCCTCAAACCCTTCGGTAAGCAATCGATCCGCTACGCCGGCCGCTTCTTCGGGGGACGGTAGGCGGGACAGCGGTAGTCGTGGGGCTCGGCGGCGTCCGCCAGCTCGGTCACCCACGCCTCCAGGGGGAATGCCGCCTCGGCCGCTTCCACGTCCTCCAGCTTCGCGTGGGTCTCGGGGTTGCGGGGCATGAACAGCGTGCAGCAGTCCGGCGCGTCCATCGAGGAGATCTCGAAGGTGCCGAGCGCCTGGGCCTGGTCGATGATCTCCAGCTTGTCCGAGCCGATCAGCGGCCGCAGCACCGGCATCGTCACCGAGGCGTCGGTGGCGCGGATGTTGTCCAGCGTCTGGGAGGCCACCTGGCCCAGGCTCTCGCCCGTCACCAGGGCCCCGGCGCGCTCGCGCCGCGCGATCTCCTCGGCGACGCGGAACATCAGCCGCCTATACAGGATCACCCGCAGCGACGGGGGCGCCGACACGGAGATCTCGCGCTGATAGTCGCCGAAGGGCACCACGTACACGCGCCCGATGCAGCCCGTGCGCTCCAGCACCCGGGCGATGTCGTCCACCAAGAACTCCGAGGCATCGGAGGTCTGGGGCCGGCCGGAGAAGTGCACGCCCACGCAGACCGCACCGCGCCGCGCCATGCGCCACAGCGCCACCGGCGAGTCGATGCCCGAGGACAGCAGGCTCACCACCGTACCCGAGCTGCCTACCGGCAGGCCGCCGATACCGCGCTCGCTGCGGGCGTACACGTAGGTGGAACCCTCCACCACTTCCACACCCACGGTGACGTCCTGGCCCTTCATCTGCACCTTCTTCGTGGGGAAGGCCTCGCAGAGCACCGCGCCCACATCGCGGTTCATCTGCATGGAGTCGATGGGGAACGTGGTGTGGTTGCGGCGCGCCGACACCTTGAAGCTGGCGAAGGGCTCGGCCTCAGCCAGGGCGATGCAGGCCGCGCGGCCCATCGCTTCCATGTCCTGCTCGCACTTGAAGCCGCAGGACACCCGGGCCACGCCGGGAACGCCCAAGATGGCGTCGGTGCAGGCATTGGCCACCTCCAGCGATGTTCCCTCACGCAGAAACACGAGGATGCGCCCGGAAATGCGATGGATGGTGACGATCGGGTATGCGCCAAGAAGCGCCTCCAAGTTCTTCTGAAGGCGCTTCTCAAATACGCTTCTATTCCGTCCCTTTAACCCGATCTCGTGGTAATGGACGAGAATGATCCGCTGGAACTCTTCCATTAATGGTTCTTCACGTCAATCGACTCGGGATCGTAGGAAACCTCGCCGCGGGCGATCTCGTTGAAGGCCATGGACAGGGGCTTCGTGTCGGCCGCGCGGGCGATCTCCACGGCGGTCTGCAGCTGAATGGCGCGATCGCGCTGGCCGCGCATCATGTCGTTGATGTCGTGGGCGCGCTTGGAGGCCAGGGCGCAGAGCAGGAAGCGGTCGTTATCGGTCTCGTCCAGAAGGACGTCGATCTTCGGTTCGATGATGCTCATAGACTAGGTATCCTCTTACTTCTGTTCGGCAGTGTCGTTCACGTAAGCGACCAATTCGGCGACGGCTTCGTCGAGATCGTCGTTTACCAGCCGTATATCATACTCCATTTTATGGGAAAGCTCCACCAGAGCGGTGTCCATGCGCTTCTTCACCACATCATCGGTCTCGGTGCCCCGCCCGCGCAGGCGCCGCTCCAGCTCTTCCAGCGACGGCGGCTCGATGAACACGAGATGGGCCTCGGGCATCTTCTCCTTCACCTGAAGGGCGCCCTGCACCTCGATTTCCAGGATCACCTGCTTGCCGGCGGCCATCTCGCGCTGCACCGAGGCGAGCGGCGTGCCGTAGCAATTGTCGGAATAGGTGGCCCACTCCAGAAAGCCGCCCTCGTCGGCCAGGGCGAGGAATTCCTCCTTGGTCAGGAAATAATAGGAAACGCCCTCGACCTCGCCGGGTCGGGGGCGCCTCGTGGTGGCCGAGACGGACACCCACGCATCAGGCACCTCCTCCACAAGACGAGCGACGAGCGTTCCCTTGCCGGCCCCCGAGGGGCCGCTGATTACGAAGAGGTTTCCGGTGCGCATGGAGTCCTTTTCAGTCGTAGTTACTTGGTCAAGCGAGCCAACAGAGCCTCGCGCTGACGCTCGCCGATGCCCTTGATGCGACGGCTCTCGGCGATCTGCAGCTCCTTCATGATGCGCTCGGCCTTGGCCTTGCCGTAGCCGGGGAGCGTCTCGATGAGGGTGGAGATCTTCATGCGGCCCACCACATGGTCGTCGCGCATGTCGAGCACCTGGGCAACGGTCAGCTTGCCGGTCTTCAGTTCTTCTCGAATCTGCGCCCGCTTGATGCGTGCCGCCTTCGCCTTCTCAAGAGCCTCGGCGCGGGCTTCGGGGCTGAGTTCGGGGATAGCCATGGTTCTGTTCTCCTTCCGGTTAGGGCTGCCGAAATAGTACCATGCATTGATGACAAAACAACGCGTAAATTATGGCGAATGAGGAATTGAGGTAAATTCCTGCAATTCCTCCACCTACGCAGGGCATTTAGATTGAAGCACACTCCAATTCCGCCGCGATAGCCTCGAAGGCAGCCACCGGGTCGGCAGCCTCGGTGATCGGGCGCCCCACCACGATGTGCGAGGCCCCGTTGGCGAAGGCCTGGGCGGGGGTGGCCACGCGGCTCTGGTCGCCCAGGGCGGCGCCGGCCGGGCGCACGCCGGGGGTGACGATGAACCCGTCGGGGCCCAAGATCTCCCTCAGGACGCTCGCCTCCTGGGGCGAGGCCACCACGCCGGAGATGCCCGCCTGCTTGGCCTGGCCCGCCAGGGCCGCCACCTGCTCGGGCAAGGGGCGGGTGACGCCCGTAGCCGCCAACGTGGCGGCGTCCATGGAGGTGAGCACGGTGATGCCCAAGGTGGCGGGCACTTCCCCGCCCCACTCGGCCGCGCCGGCCGCGGCGCCGCGCTGGGCCGCCTCCATCATGGGGATGCCGCCCACGGTGTGCATGGTGATCATGTCGGCCCCGCTGGCCGCCGCCGAACGGGCGGCCCCTTCCACCTGGTGCGGGATGTCGTGGAACTTCAAGTCGAGGAAGACGTTGAAGCCGCGGCGCTTGAACATCTTCACGATGGCCGGTCCCTCGGCGTAGTACAGCGTCATGCCGATCTTCAGCCACTGCGCGTGGCCTTCCAGCTTGTCGGCGAGCGCGATGGCCTCCCAGGCGTCGCAGTCGAGGGCCACGATCACGCGGTCGCGGGCGGGGATGGAATCGAAGGAGGTTAGCACTTGAGGGCTCCAATCAGCTCGTTGACGTCGGCGACGCCCTGTTCCTCGCAGTAGTCGATGATGCCGTCGATGACATCCACGGTGGCGGTGGGGTTCGCGAAGTTCGCCGTGCCCACGGCCACGGCGGTGGCGCCGGCCAGCATGAACTCCACGGCATCGGTGCCCGTGGAAATGCCGCCCATGCCGAGCACCGGCACCTTCACGGCCTGGGCCACCTGCCACACCATGCGCAGGGCCACGGGCTTCACGGCCGGACCGGAGAAGCCGCCCACGACCCGGGCCAGAAGCGGCGTGCGGGTGCGGGCGTCGATGGCCATGCCGAGCAGGGTGTTGATGAGCGAGATGCCGTCGGCCCCGGCCGCCTCGGCGGCCTTCGCGGTCTCGGTGATATCAGTGACGTTGGGGGTGAGCTTCACGATGAGCGGGCGCTTCGTGGCGGCGCGGCACAGGGAGACGACCTTCTCCACACTGGGCACATGGCAGCCCATGGTCATGCCGCCGGCGTCCACGTTCGGGCAGGAGATGTTCACCTCGTAGGCGGCCACGGGCGCCTCTTCCAGCGCCTCGATGACGGCCACGTACTCGTCGAAGGAGTGCCCCGACACGTTCACCATGGCCGTGGCGCCGATGGAAGCGAGCCACGGCAGCTCCACCTCTTTCAGATGCGCCACGCCGGGGTTCTGCAGGCCGATGGAGTTCAACATGCCCGAGGCGGTCTCGGCGATGCGGGGGCTCGCGTTGCCCTCCCAGCCGTTCAGGGACACGCCCTTGGTGGTGACAGCGCCGAGCGTCGCTACGTCCACGAAGTCGTGGTACTCCATACCGGCGCCGAAGGTGCCCGAGGCGGTGGTGACCGGGTTTTTCATGGCCAGGCCGCCGAGGTTCACGGCCAGCTTGACCGATGTTTCTTTGGGGGAACGCTGCATTACCACACCACCTCCGTCGCGGGGAACACCGGACCGTCCACACAGGCGCGGCGCTTGCCGTCCACCGTGTCCACCACGCAGGACAGGCAGGCGCCCACACCGCAGGCCATGCGGCGCTCCAGGGACACCTCGCAGAACACGCCCGCCTCGGCGGCCATGGCGGCCACCAGCTTCATGAGCGGCTCGGGGCCGCAGCAGGCCATGTAGTCGTAGGGGTCGCCCGCCTCGGCGGCCGCGGCCAAGGCCTCCTCCACGAGCGGCGTGCAAAAGCCCGCGCGGCCGAAGGTGCCGTCGTCGGTGGAGCAGGCCGGCTCGCAGCCGAGCATCGCCCCGTAGCGCTCGCGGGCCACGAGGGCATCGATGGTGGAGGCGCCGAGGATGACGTCCACCGCCACCCCGTCGGCCGCCAACGACTGCACGAGAGGGTACAGAGGGGCGCTGCCCACGCCGCCGGCCACCACCAGGGCCCGCTTGCAGCCCGCTGGCACTTCCCAACCCCGACCGATGGGGCCGATCAGCTCCACCGCATCGGTGCCAGGCACCAAGGCGGTCATGCGGTCGGTACCGAAACCGAGCACCTGGTACATCATGTCCACGGTACCCGCCGCGGCATCGGCCGCGTACACGCCGAGGGGCCGGCGCAGGATGTGGTCGTCCATGCCGGGGATCTTCACGTGCACGAACTGGCCCGGGGCCGCCGTAGCCGCGATCTGCGGGGCGGCCACGGTCATGAGCCAGATGTTGCACCCCATCTCCTCGTTCACCAAAATGGGCGCTGTCTCGTTGCAGAGGGTCATAGGCTCTCCTGTCGGCTCGGCGGACATCGTACGTTAGGTGACATTCTAGCGCATAAAGCCCCTCCTGGAGAGGAGCGCGCCGACCCCCGGCACCTCCAACGTGACAAAGCACCCGACCCCCGTCACGCCGTCACGGCCCCTCGACCCCGGGCTGCCCCTACAGCTCCTGCAGCGCCATCACGCCAAGCACGCCGGAGCGGGCGGCCTCCATGCCGGCGATGAGGGCCTGGGCGGCGGCCAGGGTGGTGGCGTAGGTGATGCCGTGGCGCACGGCGGCCCGGCGCAGCTCGTAGCCGTCGTCGCGGGTGGCCACGCCCAGGGGTGTGTTGATCATGAGGGAGATCTCGCCAGCGGCGATGGCGTCGACCACCGAGCCCGCTCCCTCGTGGATCTTGCCCGTCACCGCGCAGGGCACGCCCGACGCCCGCAGCACCGCGGCCGTGCCCTCGGTGGCCAGAAGCGAGAAGCCGAGGCGCGCAAGCTCCCGGGCGACGAAGGCCACAGCGCGCTTGTCCTGGTCGTTCACCGAGATGAAGGCCACGCCTCCTGCGGGCTCGGCGTAGTCGATGGCCAGCTGGGTCTTCATGTAGGCCGCCGGGAAGCTCTCCGCGATGCCCATGACCTCGCCGGTGGAGCGCATCTCCGGCCCCAGCAGCGCATCGGCGCCCGGGAAGCGGCCAAAGGGCATGACGGCCTCCTTCACGAAGTAGCGGCCCGGGCGAGCGAAGTCGCGGGGAAGGTCGAAAGCGGCCAGGGTCTCGCCGGCCATGATGCGGCTGGCCAGCTTCGCCAAAGGCACGCCCGTGGCCTTCGAGATGAAGGGCACCGTGCGGCTCGCCCGGGGATTGGCCTCGATGACGTAGACGACCCCGTCCTTCACGGCGAACTGGATGTTCACGAGGCCGCGCACTCCCAGGGCCAGGGCGATCTTGCGGGCGATGGCGGCCATCTCGGCCTGCACCGCGGCCGACAGCGAGAAGGGCGGCAGGCAGCAGGCCGAGTCCCCCGAGTGGATGCCCGCCATCTCGATGTGCTCCAGAATGCCGCCCACGTACACGTCCTCACCGTCGCAGAGCGCGTCCAGATCGCACTCTACGGCCCCTTCCAGGAACTTGTCCAGATAGACCGGGTGATCCGGGGACACCGCCGTCGCCTCGGCCACGTAGCGGGCCAGGCCAGCGTCGTCGTAGACGATGCCCATGCCCCGGCCACCTAGCACGTAGCTCGGCCGCACGAGCAGGGGGTAGCCGATCTCGCGAGCGGCGGCGCGGGCCTCTTCCAACCCCGCGGCCATGGCCGAGCGCGGGTACGCGACATCCAGTCCGTCCAGCAGCGCCGCGAACCGGTCGCGGTCCTCGGCCAGGTCGATGGCGTCCGGACTCGTGCCCATGATGGGCACGCCGGCCTCCTCCAGGGCCCGGGCCAGCTTCAGCGGCGTCTGGCCGCCGAGTGTGACCACCACGCCGTCCGGCTCCACTGCGTCCACCACGTCCATGACGTCCTCGTAGGTGAGCGGCTCGAAGAACAGCATATCGGAGGTGTCGTAGTCGGTGGACACCGTCTCGGGATTGCAGTTGACCATGACGGTCTCGAAGCCCGCCTCGGCCAGCGCGTAGCTCGCGTGCACGCAGCAGTAGTCGAACTCGATGCCCTGGCCGATGCGGTTGGGGCCCGCGCCCAGGATGAGGGCCCGGGGCCGTGTCTTCGGCGCCACCTCGGATTCGTCCGCGTCGTAGGTCTTGTAGTGGTAGGCGGTCTTGGTGGGGAACTCCGCCGCGCAGGTGTCCACGGTCTTGAAGGCCGGACGCACGCCCACGATCTTGCGGCAGGCCCGCACCGTGCGCTCATCAGAGCCCACAAGGACGGCGATCTCGCCGTCGGAGATGCCGTAGCGCTTCGCCATGCGGAAGGCCTCGGCATCCAGGGTCTCCAGCGGGCAGCCCCGCAGCGCCTCCTGCACGGCGACCATATCGGCCATGCGGGCGCAGAAGAACCGGTCGATGGCCGTGCGCTCGTGCAGCTCTCCGACGCCCATGCCCCGGCGCAGGGCCTCGGCCGCCAGGAAGATGCGCTCGGCCGTGGGACGGGAAAGGGCCGCGAAGAGCTCCTCGTCGGCGAGTGCCGCCTCTTCCCCGCGCCCGTCGCCGCCGAAGCCCGCGCGGCCGCATTCCAAGGATCGCAGGGCCTTGCCCAGGGCCTCCTCGAAGGTGCGCCCGATGGCCATGACCTCGCCGACGGCCTTCATTCGAGTGGTCAGCGTGTCGTCGGCGCCCTGGAACTTCTCGAAGGCGAAGCGCGGGGCCTTCACGACGCAGTAGTCGATGGTCGGCTCGAAGCAGGCCGGAGTGGTGCCGGTCATGTCGTTGACGATCTCGTCCAAGGTGTAGCCCACGGCCAGGCGCGCCGCCGCCTTCGCGATGGGAAAGCCCGTGGCCTTCGACGCCAGCGCCGAAGAGCGCGACACGCGGGGGTTCATCTCGATGATGACCATGCGGCCCGTCTCGGGATGCACGGCGAACTGCACGTTGGAGCCGCCCGTGGCCACGCCCACCCGTTCCAGCACTGCCAGGGATGCCGCGCGCATGCGCTGGTACTCCAGGTCGGTGAGCGTCTGGGCCGGCGCCACGGTGATGGAGTCGCCGGTGTGCACACCCATGGGGTCCACATTCTCGATGGAGCACACGATGATGCCGTTGCCGACCGCGTCGCGCATGACCTCCATCTCGTATTCCTTCCAGCCCTCGATGGACTCCTCCACGAGCACCTCGCCGGCCGGCGAGAGCTCCAGCCCCTGGGAGACGATGCGGCGAAGCTCGTCGGCGTCGCGCGCGATGCCGCCGCCGGCACCGCCCATGGTGAACGACGGGCGCAGAACCACGGGGAAGCCCAGCTCGTCGGCGATGGCCAGCGCGTCTTCCACGGAATAGGCGTAGCCGACCCGCGAGATCTCGATGCCGAGGTCGGCCATGCACTCGTTGAAGAGCTTGCGGTCCTCGCCCCGTTCGATGACGTCCACGTCGCACCCGATAAGCTCCACGCCGTAGCGCTCGAGCACGCCGGACTTCGCCAGCTCCACGGCCGTGTTCAG
This sequence comes from uncultured Enterorhabdus sp., assembly GCA_947645965.1. The sequence continues at coordinate 14,152 of CANSES010000021.1, forward strand.
GCCCGTCTGGCCGCCGAGGGTGGGCAGGCACGCGTCGGGCCGCTCCCGCGCGATGACCTTCTCCACGAAGGCCGGCGTGATGGGCTCCACGTAGGTGGCGTCGGCCAGCTCCGGGTCGGTCATGATGGTGGCCGGGTTCGAGTTCACGAGAATGACGCGGTAGCCCTCCTCGCGCAGCACCTTGCAGGCCTGGGCGCCGGAGTAGTCGAACTCGCAGGCCTGGCCGATGACGATGGGGCCGCTTCCGATAACGAGGATGCTCTTGATGTCGGTGCGCTTGGGCATTTAGGCCACCTCCCCTTCCGTGACGCTTCCGAACCTCCAGCCGGCCAGGCGGTCGGCCGCGATATCGATGTCCAGGTAGTCCGCGCGCCCTTCTATGAGCCGGGTGAAGGCGGTGAACAGGTAGTGGGCGTCGGTAGGGCCGGGGGCGGCTTCGGGGTGGTACTGCACGCTGAAGGCCGGCACATCGAGGAAGGCGAAGCCCTCGGCCGTGCCGTCATCGAGGTTCACATGGGTCAGCCGGATGCGCCCGAAACGCTCGCTAGCCACCACGGGGGCAATGCCGCGCCTGCCCCATTCCTGCAAATCTTCAATGTGCTCGGTCGCGCCGCCGGAAAGCTCGGGCACCAGCGCGCCGAGGCTCTGAAAGCGGGGGCAGAAGCCGTGGTTCTGGGCTGTGACCTCCACGCGCCCCGTGAGCAGGTTCTGCACCGGATGGTTGCCGCCGTGGTGGCCGAACTTCAGCTTGTCGATGGCGGCGCCGGCGGCCCGGGCCATCATCTGGTGCCCCAGGCAGATGCCGAACAGCGGCACGCGCCCCAGCAGTTCGGCCGCCGCGCGACAGGTCTCCCCCACGGCCTCCGGATCGCCCGGCCCGTTGGAGAGGAACACTCCATCGGGGGCGAGCGCGAGCACGTCGGAGGCCGGCGTATCCCAGGGCACGACGGTAAGCTCGCAGCCCGAGGCCACCAGGCCGTCCAGAATGGAGCGCTTCACCCCGCAGTGGTAGACGACCACCTTGAAGCGGGGCGGTGCCGGCGGGGCCAGGGCGAAGCCGTGGGAAGCCGGCAGGTCTTCGACGCCATAGGAGTAGGTGTCGTCGCAGGAGACGCCCGCGGCCAGGTTCTCTCCCACCAGCGTAGGGCTCTGGCGCACCTTCGCGAGCAGCGATGCAGCATCGGCGTCCTTCGTGGAAACGACGGCCCGCTGGGCACCGTGGTCGCGGATGTGACGCACGAGTGCGCGGGTGTCGACGCCCTCGATGGCCACGACCCCCTCGGCCGCCAGGTAGCCGCCGAGGCTCCCCTCGCTGCGCCAGCTGGAGGGGGTGGGGCACATATCGCGCACCACGAGCGCCCGCAGGGCCGGATGGGGCGCCTGGGCGTCGTCGGCGTTCACGCCGTAGTTGCCCACCTGGGGATAGGTGAGCACCACGATCTGCCCCGCATAGGAGGGGTCGGTCACGATCTCCAGGTAGCCCTCCATCGAGGTGTTGAAGCAGATCTCCCCGAACGCCTCGCCGGGCGCGCCGCAGGAGGTGCCGGCGAACACCGTGCCGTCCTCCAGCACGAGCAGCGCCGGCGCTGCCGCCGGTTTCGCGGTGGCCGTCCGCATCTTTTCCGCAATCTTGCTCACAAGTTCCGTCCTTTCCGCGACCGACCCCCTTGCGCGAAAAGGGCGCTCCCGCCGATGACGGGAGCGCCCGAAAGCGCACAAGATGAAGTTTCAGTCGCACCTTGCCGGTCTCTCTGTACCGTCCGTTAAAGGTCGTTTTTGAGCATAAGGTACCCTTCATAGTATGCATCTGCACAAAAGTAAACGGCCCTGGAGTCCAGTTCAACGGCACCCACGGGGCCGCGCGCCGACGCGATGGGCGGCCGCGGAAGCCGCCGGGGATCCCCGTCCCCTAGCGGGCCAGCCGGTAGCTCACGAGACTGGGGCGGCCGGTCCAGGGATCGGGTTCGATGAGGGCTTCCAGGCCGAACACGTCCTGCAGCATAGCCGGGGTCATGACCTCCTGAGGCGTGCCGGCGCCGCGGATGGAGCCGGCCTTGAGCGCGATCATCCAGTCGGCGAAGCGGGCAGCCAGGTTCAGCTCGTGGATGACGAGCGCGATGGTCTTGCCCTCGCGGCGGTTCAGGTCGCGCAAGAGCTCGAGTACTTCCAGCTGGTGGGCCATGTCCAGGTAGGTGGTGGGCTCGTCCAAAAGGATGAGATCGGTGTCCTGGGCGAGCGCCATGGCGATCCAGGCCCGTTGGCGTTGGCCGCCGGACAGGGCGTCCAGGGCGCGGCCGCCGAAATCGTCCAGGTGCGTGATGGCCAGGGCCCAGGCGATGACCTCGCAGTCGCGGGCCGCAAGACGCCCGAAGCCCTTCTGGTGCGGGTAGCGGCCGAGCGCCACGAGCTCGCCCACGGTCAGGCCGCCCGGGGCCTCGGGAGCTTGGGGCAGCAGGGCCATCTTGCGGGCCACTTCGGCCGTGGGCATCTCGGCTATGGCCCGACCGTCCAAATACACCGCGCCGCCAGCCAGGGGCATGGTGCGGGAAAGGGCCTTCAGCAGCGTGGATTTCCCGCAACCGTTCGGGCCGATGATGGCGGTCACCTCGCCGGCAGGCACCGCCACGTCCATGGGCTCGATGATGAGGCGGTCCCCGTAGCCCACGGCCACGGCCTCGCCCCGCAGAGCCGCGTCGGCGAAGCGCTCGCAGGTGCGGTCGCAGGTCTCGCAGAAGGCGATCTTGTCCTTGTCCGTCGTCGATGGTGTCATGATGGGTTCCACGGCACTCCCCTCCCTAGGATCTGGCCAGCAAATACAGGAAATACGGCGCGCCGATGACCGCCGCCACGATGCCCACGGGAATCTCGTTGGGGGCGAGCAGCGTGCGCGAGATGATGTCGGCCAGAAGCATGAGGATGGCCCCCACGAGCACGCTGGCCGGCACGAGCAGGCGGAAGTTCGGCCCCACGAGGCGCCGGGCCATATGCGGGCACACGAGTCCCACGAAGGTGAGACCGCCTCCCACCGCGCAGCAGAGCCCCGAGGCCCCCACAGCCACGGCCGTGAGCGTCGCCGTGGCCCGGGGCACCGACACGCCCAGCCCCGTGGCGGCGGCCGCGCCGAGCCCCAGCACATTCAACGTGCGAGCGCCGTAGAGGGCCAGGGCCGTCAGCACCCCGAGCCCCGCGGCCAGAATGGCGACATTCTCCCAGTTAGCGCCCCAGATGCTACCAGCGATCCAATTCTGCACGAAGGCGTAGTCTCCGTCGGACATGCGCAGCATGAGCAGCGAGGTGGCGCTGGAGAGCCCCGTGGCCAGGGCCACGCCGATGAGCAGCAGCCGCCGCGGGCTGGAAGCGCCGCGCACCACCGACAGCCGCCAGCCGAGGAAGGCCACCGCGGCCGAGCCGGCGAAGGCGAGCAGGGGCAGGGCCACGGTACTCGGCACTACCCCGGCGGGCACGAACACGATGAAGGCCGCTACGAAGAGGCCCGCTCCAGCGTTGATGCCGAGCACGCCCGGATCGGCCATGTCGTTGCGGGACACCCCCTGGAGAAGGCACCCGGCCAAAGAAAGCCCCACACCCACGAGCAGGGCCGTGAGCACCCGGGGCAGGCGCAGCTCCACCAAGGTGTAGGTGAGGCTCTGGCTCGCGGTGCCGGAAAGGATCTGCCCCAATTCTTCCGCCGAGATGCTGCGGTAGCCGGCATTGATGTCCCACCACAGGGCCGCGAGCGCCAGGACAACCAAGACGGCGAGCACCGCCCCGGCGCGGGCCCGGCTCCTCCGATCAGTCAAGGCCCATCGCCTCCCTCCGAGCGCACCAGATGAAGAAGGGCACACCCACGACGGCGAAGATGATGCCGATGGGCACCTCGCTCGGCGCCATGAGGGTGCGGGCCGCCACGTCGGCCAGAAGCATGAGCGCGGCCCCCGCCACCATGGAGGCGGGGATGACGGCCCGATAGTCCGACCCCACGAAGGGGCGCACCAGATGGGGCACCATGAGCCCCACGAAGGCCACGGGCCCCGCCAGGGCCACGGCAGCCCCGGCCAACACGAGAACGACCACCAAGCACAGCGCCCGGGACTTCCCCACAGCCACGCCGAGGCCCGCGGCCGCCTCGTCGCCGAGGGACAGCACGCTCACCCGTCGCGCCAGCGCCCACGCTGCTGCCAGGGCCACGATGATGAAGGGCGCAGCCAAGGCCAAGCTGTCGGCGCGAATGCCCGCTACGCCGCCGGCCGTCCAGAAGGTGAGCGCGTAACCGATATGGAAGAAGATGGCCACGCCCTGGGCCAGCGCCGTGAGGAAGAGCCCCACGGCGCAGCCGGCCAGCACCAGCAGCACCGGATCCATATTGCGCCGACGGAAGCTCACGGCCCCGAACACCACCACCAGAGCGAAGGCCGCTCCCATGAAGGAGCAGACCACCACCCCGGCAAAACTCATGCCCGGCAGAAGCGCCAGGCACAGCGCCAGGGCGAAGGCCGCGCCGGCGTTGATGCCCAGAAGCCCCGAGTCGGCCAAAGGATTGCGCGTGACCCCCTGCATGATGGCACCGGCCACCGCGAAGGCGGCCCCCACAAGGATGCACCCCAGGGTGCGGGGCCCGCGCAGCTCGAGCACGGCCACGTGCTCCTGGTTCGCCATGTCGGGCGACAGCAGCGCGCCGAGCACCTGGTCGGGCGGAATGGGCGTGCTGCCCACGAACAGCGAGAGCCCCGCCGCCAGGGCCACGGCCACCATGCCGACGACCAGAAACACCGATGTCCTCAAGCGCGACAAGGAACCGCTCCCCTAGGCCGCCGGCGTGGCATGGGCGCGGAAGAAGTCCGTGAACGCCTGGAGCTGGTTGGTGAGCGTGATGGGGTCGCGGTGCATGAAGGCCACCTGCTCGTAGGGCATGACCAGGCCGTTCTTCACCGCAGGCAGGTTCTTCCACAACTGGGAGTCGTCCACATAGGCCGCGTCGGCCCCGTCCAGCACGCCATAGCAGATGAAGTCGCCGGCGTAATCGGGCAGCGCCTCCACGGCGATCACCTCATAGGCCTCGTCGCCCTCCACCATGGGGCCCTGAATGGCCTCGGGTGCCTTCAATCCCCACATGTCGTAGAGGATGGAACCGCCGCGGGCGAAGTGGCTGCCCATGGTGTAGATCTCCTGGGGCCACACCTCCAGGATGGAGACGGTGCGATCCCCCACGATGCCCACGATCTCGTCCTTCACCGTGGCCACCTTGTCGTTGAACTCGTTGATGTAGGCCTCGGCGACCTCGGTCTTGTTCACGAGTCCCGCGATGTAGCGGAACAGGTCCTCGTCGGTACGGGTGCCGTCGGCGACGTAGACCGTCGGCGCGATCTTGGCGTACTTGTCGTAGTCGGCCTCGGTGATGGTGACAATGAGGTCGGGCTGCTTCTCGGCGATCATCTCCAGGGAGGTTTCCGCCGAGGTGGTGTTCAGGGCCTCGATGCCGTCGCACAGCCCCGCCAGGAAGGGGTTGTTCAGAGCGTAGGGGCTCGCGATGACTGGCTTCACGTCCACGGCCAGAAACTCGCCGAGGTAGTAGTCAGTCACGATGATCTGGGGGTTCGCGGGAATCTCCACGGGGCCCTTGTCGGTATCCACGGTGCGCATACCCGAGGCGCTATTGTCGCCCGCAGGCACGCCGCCCTCCTGGGCCGTGGCCGGGTCCTCCGACGAGCAGGCGCCCAACACGGGCGTCAGCGCGGCCGTAGCGAGAAATGCCGCGAAAGTGCGACGAGAGATAGGGGCCATGGTCAGTTCCTTTCTTCTGGCATGGACTGAATAGGTGACCAAATAAGTTAGCTATAGCAAACTCATGGCAGAAAATGTTAGCACAGGTTTACTTATCCCGCCAAACCCGCCAAGCAAACCTCCACAAACACCCGCACTGGTTCATTGTAAGAGGGTACCCTTCTCCAGAAACGCCCCGATCACCGACACGTTTTCCACTTGAGACCCTTTCGTATAGAAAGCGGGGTGCGCCTCTCCAGAGAGACATCTTCAGCTGACCCTTCCCCGCAAAAAGAAAGAGACCCCCTTCGGCGAAGGGGGTCTCGCAAGAGCGTTGTTGTCGGAAGCCCAAGGCTACTCGACGATGGCGCCGTCCTCCAGGGTGGCATAGCCGGCCACGTAGACGTCGGTGGCGCGGCCCGTCAGCTCGGCGCCGATGAAGCCGGAGTTGTTGGCCTTGGAGCAGAAGTCGTCCACGGCCACGGTCCAGGCGGCCTCGGGGTCGATGACCGTGAGGTCGGCGGTGCAGCCGGCCTGAATCTTCACCGGCTCCTGGCGCAGGATGGCGCGCGGGGCCACGGCCATGGCCTCCACCATGCGGCCGTAGTCGATGACGCCGGCGCGCACCAGATGGGTGAGCACGAGGCCGAGGGAGGTCTCCAGGCCGGTCATGCCGAAGGGCGCCAGCT
>CANSES010000022.1 GCA_947645965.1 uncultured Enterorhabdus sp.
CGAGCCGGATGCGCTGGGCCTCGCCGCCCGAGAGCGTGGCCGTGGCCCGCTCCAGGGTGAGGTAGTCCAGACCCACGTCCACGAGGAAGCGCAACCGCTCGCGGATCTCCTTCACGATGGGGATGGCGATGACCGCCGCCTGGCCGGTGAAGTGCAACCCCTCGAAGAAGGCCAGGGACTCGGCCGCCGACATCTCGGTGACGTCGTGGATGGACCGGTCGTTCACCGTGACGGCCAGGATCTCCGGCTTCAGGCGCTGGCCGCCGCAGGTCTCGCAGGGCACCGTGGCGAAGTAGGCGGCCAGCTTCTCGCGCTGGGCATCGGACTGAGCCTCGGTATAGCGGCGCTTCACGGCGCCAATGACGCCCTCCCACTCGATGAACCAGTAGGTGTCGCGGCCGTCCACGGTGCGGTAGTCCACGCGCACCTTCTCGTTCCCCAGACCGTGCAGGATGGCCTTCTGGGCCTTCTTGGGCATATCCTCCCAGGGGGTGTCGGCATCGGTGCCCACGTGCTCGGCCACGGCGCGCAGCACCTGGGGATAGTAGTTGCCGCTCTTGAACGGCGCGATGACCCCCTCGTTCAGGGTAAGGGACGGATCGGGCACCACAAGCGACGCGTCCACCTCGTCGCGGCTGCCGATGCCGAGGCAATCGGGACAGGCACCGTAGGGGGCGTTGAAGGAGAAGTCGCGGGGCTGCAGCTCGTCCATGGAGTGGCCGTGCTCGGGACAGGCCAGGGCGAGCGAGAACAGGTGCTCCCCCGCCCCGAGGCCGCCCGTGGCCCCCGAGGAGGTGCCGCCGGCCTCGCCGAGCGGGTTGCCGTCGGGCCCGAGCACCTGCACGAGCACGCGCCCGCTCGCCAGCTTGCAGGCCAGTTCCACAGCCTCGGCGATGCGGCTCGTGGCCGACTCCTTCAGCGTGACGCGATCCACCACCACGTCGATGAAGTGCTTGATCTTCTTGTTCAGCGTGATGGGCTCGCCGGTCATCTTCACGATCTCGCCGTCGATGCGCACGCGGGAGAAGCCCTCCTTCTGCAGGTCGGCGAAGAGCTTGGTGAACTCGCCCTTGCGGCCGGCCACCACCGGCGCCATCATGATGGCCTTGGTGGCCTCGCCCTGCGCATCGTCGCCGAGGCGGAGGATCTCGTCGGTCACCTGGTCGGTGGTCTGCTTCTTGATCTCGCGGCCGCACTCGGGGCAGTGGGGCACGCCCACCCGCGCGAACAGCAGGCGCAGGTAGTCGTAGATCTCGGTGGTGGTGCCCACGGTGGAGCGGGGGTTCTTCGAGGTGGTCTTCTGGTCGATGGACACGGCCGGGGACAGGCCGTCGATGGAGTCCACATCGGGCTTGGACATCTGGCCCAGGAACATGCGGGCGTAGCTGGAGAGGCTCTCCACGTAGCGGCGCTGGCCCTCGGCGTACATGGTGTCGAAGGCGAGACTCGACTTGCCCGAGCCGGACAGGCCCGTGATGACCACGAGCTCGTCGCGGGGTATGGTGAGATCGACGTCCTTCAGATTGTGCTCGCGGGCGCCCCTGATCACGATTTCATTTGCCATAGATCGCTTCGTTTCCTTCGCGGACGTGACACAGCGGGCGCCCCCGAGGGATCACCCGCTGCGCTGCTTCTCTTGTTCGCTGGTTATTGTAGTGGGCGCCGCGCTGGCGCGCCAGATCTAAAGGGAACTTTTGTTCGCCTCCATGGAATCTTCGCAGGGACCGCCCCTCCAGAACACGGCGATGGGCGACGCGGCCCCAGCCGGCCGAACCGACCCCCTAGCCGACGGCCGGCGCGGCATCCTCCCCTGCCGTCGCGGGCGCCTCGTCGACGGGAACGAGGGCCGGGTTGCGCTTCTTGTGGAAGGCGCGCAGGGTCAGCCGCGCCGTCTTGCGCCGGGGGCGGGGCGCGCGCACCGTAACCACCACGAAGGCGCAGGACGCGGCCAGCACCACGGCCATAACGGCGAACACCACGGTAAAGGACGTCGCCCCCAGCAGCACGCCGCACGCCAGGCCCGTCACCGCCGACCCGGCATAGGCCACCAGGTTGATGGAGGCGAGAATGGCCGACACCTGCAGCACGTTCACTTCCAGAAGCAACATGCGCAGAGCTGTGGCCAAACAGGCACCCATGGAGAAGCTGAACACCGCACAGGCCATCATGAAGGCCAGCTCGGCCCCCGTGGCCACGAACAGGGCGAGGGCCGCCGTGGAGGCCACCACCACGGCGAAGGACACCGCCAAGGCCTTCTTCGGGTGGAACTTCTGCACCACCGGGCCGCCGAGCACGCTGGGCGCCATGGCCAGGGCCAGGATGACCGAGCCGACGAAGGGCGAGGCGGCCCCGAAGCAGGTGTAGGCGATGGGCGCCGAGAACGACTGGAAGAAGCAGCCCACCATCCACGTGGCCAGATACACCACGGCCACGGCCACGAAGAGCCGACGGCCGTCGCGGGGCACGAAGACGCGCGGGCGGATGGAGGCGCGCAGCGACACCGTGCGGTCGAGGGGCTCGTGGATGAGCGGCATGAGGAACAGGCAGACCGCCAGGATGACGATCATGAGGCCGTAGATGACCGTGAGGTTCGGCACCAAATCGTACAGCACTCCCACGCCGATGGAGCCGATCATGATGCCGAACATGGCGCCGCAGCTCGCGACGGTGGAGCCCCAGCTGAGGTGCTTCTCCCCCACGCAGTCGATGACCAGCGACGACACGGCGCTCATGCCGAAGCCGGCCGAGAGCCCCTGGACGAAACGGGCCGCGAGCACGTCGGCGCCGCTGGCCGCGCGCAAAAACATGATGCAGCCGAAGATGGCGAGCATGACCGTGAGACAGGCGATGGGCACGCGCCCGAAGGAGTCGGAGATGCGGCCGGCGAACAGCAGGGTCAGCGTGACACCGATGAGGTAGGTGAACATGGTGTTGGAGATGTCGGCCGTGGTCAGGCCGATGGTGGCCTGGTAGTCGGCGTACAGCGGAATGGGCACCGCCGTGGCGGCGAAGATGGCCAGAAACGCGGCGGTCGCGAGGGCGAATCCGCGCAGCGATTGGGCGTCGGTGAGCTCTGCCTTGTGCATCCTTTTCTCCGTGTGCGTTCGAGTTTGCCAGCCGTACCCTCCGCGGCGGCATCGATGGGGCCGTTGCGGGAAGGTGCGAGCAGTATGAACCTCGCACGCGGGGAATTCAAGGGGAAACGCCAAGTTCGCCGCTCAGCGATGAAACGGCCCCATTAGGCGCCGGAAGCCGCCCGGGTGACACCCGTGCGAAGCCGTTTCGAGACCGCTTGCCGGGAGGCTCTAGCCGGCGTGGCGGCGGGTGCTCTGGTAGCTTGCGAGATGGTCGGCGAACTCGGGGGACGTGTCGGAGTTGCCCGACCGCCAGGCCTTGTGGTCGATGATCGCGCTCTCGAAGCCGAAGTAGCCGTCGATGTAGGCGATGAGCGCGTCCACGGCCGCAAGCTGCGCCTCGGGGTAGGCGCCCTCGCCGCCCACGTGCACCATCTCGATGCCGACGGAGTGGGCGTTCATGGCGTAGTCGGCGAAGTCGGCGCCGATGGGCACGGCGCCGGCCATGTCGTCGCGGCCGTCCTCCACGATGCCGTAGCGCTCGTTGTGCCCCGTGTCGCCGTAGCCCGCGTGGTGGGCGATGCGGTCGAGCGGCACGCACTGCCAGATGCTGCCGTCGCGATTCACGATGAAGTGGGCGGCGACCCGGTTGCCGTTGGAGTCCCACCAGTCGATGGTCGCGGCGGCGTCGGAGTCGCCCTCGGTGTCGTGCAGGACGATGTATTTTTGGAAGGCGGCCGGCTTGGGCCCGTGGTCGAAACCGGCGCGGAAGTCCACGGTGATGGCGGGGCGCTCGACTGCGGGCGCGGAAGCGGCGGGGTCAGGCGCATCGGCGTCGCCGACGGCAGCCTTGTCGGTGGCCGACGGCGCCGTGGGGCCCTCGAGGGCTTCGAGACGCTCCTCTTCGACGGCCTCGGTGAAGATCTCCTCCGTCTCGGCGGCGGCTTCTTTCTCGGGCGCGCTCTCGGTCGGGGACGCTTGGCATCCCGCCAGCGACAGCAGACAGACGGTCATCAAAGCAGCCGCGAACGCCCCGGCGACTCGCCCCGGGGCGTGGTTGATCAGCAGGCGGTTCGCCATCGCACTTCCCTTTCCTCGTCACATCAGAATGGGAGTGTAGCACACGGGAGGAAAAGGAGCGCCGGGTGACGGCGAAGCGCGGTGCGAGCGCGGGCAGCCGAGAGCCTACATCACCACGTGAGAGGCGGATTGCATGAGGTAGGGAATGTAGGCGAGGACGACGAGGGCGGCCCAGAAGAGCATCTTGGCTTTCTTGCGACTCATGGTTCCTCCCTTCGGTGGCGGCGGTCGCCCAGCGAGGGCAGCCGTCTTTGAAACCTAGGGCGATTCTCCCACAGGGCGTGCCGAGCCCTGACCGCGCGGGTCAACCGTAGCACCCGCGCAACGAGCCTGAAAGTACTGCGGAACGCCCCCGTTGGGGAGTTGTTGATTGGGGGGGTGGGACGAAGAGAGGCGGTCTCGAAAGGCGCTCCAACGAGCGGCTGCGACATTTGCAGGCGGCCTGAAGGCCGCCCCTACAGGTGGGATGCAAAAGGGCCTGCTGAGAGGATCATCCCCGGGATGCATTCGTAGGGGCGGGCTTCAGCCCGCCCTCTCGAGACCGCCGGAGGCCCCCGATACTCCCCTCTTCGCCCCTGCGCCTATGCCCGAGGATGGGCGAGCTTGTGTATCTCCTTCAGGCGGTCGGGGCTCACGTGGGTGTAGATCTGGGTGGTGGACAGGCTCGCGTGGCCCAGCATGTCCTGAACGCTGCGCAGATCGGCGCCGCCCTCCAGAAGGTCGGTGGCGAAGGAATGGCGCATGGCGTGGGGCGACAGGCTCTCATCGAGACCGGCCAGACGCAGGGCCCGCTTGAACATCTTGCGGATGGCATCGGGACTGACGGCGTTGCCGCGGTTGGACACGAAGAAGTAGTCGCTCTCGCGGCCGGCCAGCAGTTGCGGCCGCGCCTCGCGCTGGTAGCGCTCCATGATGCGGGCCGCCGTGCGCGAGAGCGGCACGATACGCTCCTTGGCACGCTTGCCGAACACCTTCACCTCGAAGGCGGGAAAGTTCACCCAGGCCGCAAGGAGGCCCGAAGCCTCGGACACGCGGGCCCCGCAGGAGAAGAGAAACTCCAGGATGGCCTGATCGCGCATGTCCGCCGGCGTCTGCTCGCGGGGCTCGCCGAAGGCGTCCTCGTCGCCGAACACCCCGAGCAGCGTGACCATGTCGGCGTTGGTGATGACCTTGGGCAGGCGCCGCTCCCCCTTCGGCGCCTGGGCCACACAGGCCGGATCGTTCATCGTGCGCCCGGTGCGGTTCATCCACCGGTAGAACGACCGCAGCGCCGAGAGGTGCCGCTTGATGGTGGTGCGGGCGTAGCGCGCCTGGTCGAGCTCGGCCAGATAGCGCCGCAGCTGCCGATAGGTAACCGCGCGGGGATGGACGTTCGCCCGCCGCGCCCAACGCAAATACCCCAGCACGTCGTCGCGGTAGGCCCGCACCGTATGGGGCGAGGCGCCGCGCTCCACGGCGAGGGCGGCACAGAAGGCCTCCACATCCTCGAAGCCCGGCAGCGACACGTCCTCGGCCGACAGACCCGCGCGCTCCGCCCCTTCGGCGGCGCGCCCCTCCCCCACGGTTGCCGTCATCGCGCCATCAGGCCCGCAGCGTCCAGAGCCTCGCGGTAGGAAGCCAGGGCTGCCTCGGCCCGGGCCGCATAGGCGCCGTAGCGCTCGCGCTTGTTGCGCACGGGAGGATCCAAGGGCCGCATCAGGCCGAAGTTCACGTGCATCGGCTGGTAGTCCGTTGTGGCCTCATCGGTCGCGTAGGCCAGCAGCGCGCCGTACACCGTCTCGGGAGGCAGCGACGGCAGGGCCACGCCCCGCAGGTCGGCCGTCACCGCCAAGGCTCCGTGCAGCCCCGATCGGATGGCCTCGCAGTAGCCCTCGGTGCCGGCGAGCTGGCCCACCACGTAGATGGGCACGCCCACGGCGCGGGCGGCCTCGGTGCCCAGGCGGCCGTGATCGTCCAGCAGGCGCGGCGCGTCGATGAAGGTGTTGCGGTGCATCACGCCGTAACGGGCGAACTCGGCGTTCTCCAGCCCCGGGATCATGCGGAACACCCGGCGCTGCTCGGGGAAGGTCAGGTTGGTCTGGAAGCCGACAAGGTTGTAGCTCTGCCCGCAGGCGTCCTCGGCCCGCAGCTGCAGCGCGGCCCAGGGACGGCGCCCCGTACGGGGATCGGTCAACCCCACGGGCTTCAGCGTGCCGAAGCGCGGTGCATCGCGGCCCGCACGGGCGATCTCCTCGATGGGCTGGCAGGCCTGGAACAAGTCCCGGCTCTCGAAGTCCTTCGCGATAACCCGCTCGGCCGCCAGCAGCTCGTCGATGAACCGCTCGTACTCGTCGCGCTCGAAGGGCGCGTTCAGATAGTCGCCGCCCTGGTCGGCGTCCTCGTAGCGGCTCTGGCGAAAGACGCGCTCCCGATCGATGGAGTCCGCCATGATCACGGGCGCCGCCGCATCGTAGAAGGCCAGCGCGTCGCTGCCCGTGAGATCGCGCAGCGACGCCGACAGGGCGTCGGAGGTGAGCGGGCCGGAGGCCAGCACGATGGCGTCGGCGTCCGCCGCCAGGGCCGCCACATCGGTCGCCTCCTGGCGGCACAGCTCGATCAGGGGGTGCTCCTGCACCTGCGCGGTGATCGCCCGCGAGAACAGCACGCGGTCCACGGCCAAAGCCCCGCCCGCCGCCACCGCCGTGCGCTGGGCCGCTTCCAGCAGCGGCGAGTCCAACAGGGTCAGTTCGCGCTTCAGCAGCCCCGCGGCGCTGTCGGGCTTCGTGCTCTTGAGCGAGTTGGAGCAGACGAGCTCCGCCAAGCCGTCGGTATGATGGACGGGGGTGGGGCACGCCGGCCGCATCTCGATGAGACGTACCGCTATGCCGCGGTTCGCCAGATCGAGTGCCGCCTCGCTGCCCGCGAGACCGCCGCCTACTATGGTCACATGGTATGTCATAGCCCAACAGGATACCAAATAACGGCACCGAGACGCCGGTCATTTGGGCTGGGGCGCCCCAGGACGCGGAAATCGCACGACTCATCGGCGCCCCCGTCCCGCCCCCACGCGCGGCCCGTAGCGCCCGTCGGGGTACTGGGCGATCAGCCCCTCGCGCTGAGCCGTGGCCAGCCACACCACGAGCCAGGTGAGCGCGTCGCCCCGCGGGCGGTGACTCTGGGCGAGGTTGCGCAGCGCCTCCATGCCGAGGGGCTCGGCGCGCAGGGCGTCGAGCAGCGCCTCCTCGGCCGTGGGCGCTCCCTGGGGCGCGGCCGTATCGCTCGCCGCGGGAGGTGGCGGCTCCTTCAGGCAGCCGTAGGCGGAGAACAGGGCATCGGCAAAGGACTCGTCGTCGATGATGGGCAGCGCGCCCTGGTACAGCAGCCGGTTGGCGCCCCGCGAGTTCTCGGACGTGATGGCCCCCGGCACCACCCACACCTCGCGGCCGGCGCTCAGAGCCTCGTCGGCCGTAGAGAAAGTACCCGAGGGAAGCCCCGCCTCCACGATGAGCGTGGCCCGGGCCAGCCCTGCGATGAGTCGGTTGCGCTCGCGAAACGTATAGGGCAGGGGCATGAAGTCCCAGGGCTGCTCGGACACCACGGCACCGCCCCCGTCGACGATGCGCTGGAAGAGTCCCGCGTTCTCGGCGGGATACAGCTGGTTGCAGCCGCCCCCGAGGAAGGCCACGGTAGGGCAGCCCACCGCCAGGGCGGCCTCATGGGCCACGGCATCGCAGCCACGCGCACCACCGGACACGATGACGATGCCCTGCTCGGCGGCCAGCGAGGCGAAGCGCTTCGCCGCTGTGCGCCCATAGGGCGTCGCGCGGCGTGCCCCCACCACCGCCAGCCCCGGGCGCAGGGCATCGGGCGTGCCCACGCCGTACAGGCGCTTGGGCGGCTTGGGAATGGCCCGCAGCAGAGCGGGGAACCGATCGTCCTGCGGGGTCAACTCGAAGCGCTCCCCCGCCAGCTTCAGCGTCTTCACGGGCATCTCAGCATCCTCCTATTCCATCGCGGACGCGATAGCTCACCGCCTCGGCGAGATGGTCGCAGTCCACAACCTCCGATTCGTCCATGTCGGCGATGGTGCGCGCCACCCCCACCACACGGGCGATGGCCCGGCCACTCATGGCGTGCAGCTCGGCCACCGATACGAGAAACGCCTGGGCCTCATCGGTCACCCGATGCCGCTCGGCAAGGCTCCCCTCGCCTTCGGGCACCCGCTGGCGGCGCCGCGCGGCAAAGGCCCGGGCGCGCATCGCCCCTTCCCGCAAGGTGGCCGAATCGGCCCCCTTGCGGGAAGACAGCACCTCGGCCGGCGGCGTGCGGCGCACGTCCAGGTGCAAGTCGATGCGATCCATGAGCGGGCCGCCAATGCGGTTCTGATAAGTGCGGATCTGCGGAACCGTGCAGGTGCAGTCATGATCGGGGTCGCCGTAGTAGCCGCAGGGGCAGGGGTTGGCCGCCGCGACCAGCATGAAGCGCGCGGGAAAGACCACGTTCCCGTCGGCCCGCGTCAGCGTGACTGTCCCCGACTCTAACGGCTGGCGAATGCCCTGCAGCACCGACGACCGAAACTCCGGGAGCTCATCCAAGAAGAGCACTCCTTGGTGGGCCAGGGATATCTCTCCCGGACGAATAGGGCTGCCGCCGCCCACGAGACCGGCGAGGGACGCGCTGTGATGGGGGCTGCGGAAGGGCCGCACGCCCGCGATGACCGATTCGATGGACTCGCCGGCCACCGAGTGCACCACCGCCGCCTCCAGCGCCTCGTCGGCCGACAGGGGCGGCAGGATGGAGGGCATCCGCGAGGCGAGCATGGTCTTGCCCGAGCCGGGCGGTCCCATCATGAGCAGCCCGTGGCCCCCGGCCGCGGCCACCTGGAAGGCGCGCTTGGCCACCTCGTGGCCCGACACCTCGCCGTAGTCGGGCCCCTTCGAAGAGTCAGCGGGGCGATCGAGACAGCGGCGCTCCTCGAGGCAGGCCGCCGCGCCGCCATCGCGGGCCGCGGCCTCGATATGGCCCATGGCGAACATGCGCAGATCGCTGAGGGGAACCGGGTCGCCCTCGGCGGCGCACACGAAATCGAGGCCGAGGGAACGGGCGCAGATGGCGCAGGCCAGCGTGCCGCGCACGGCGCGGACGCGGCCGTCCAGGGCCAGCTCGCCCACGTAGAGCGTATCGCGCACCCAGGCCGGATCGATCTGCTGGCTGGCCGCCAGAATGCCCAGGGCGATGGGCAGATCGAAGCCCGACCCCGTCTTCTTCAGGCTGCTGGGGGCCAAATTGACCACGATCTTCTCGTCGGGCATGGTGAATCCCCCGGCCCGCAGGGCTGCCCGCACGCGCTCGCGGGCCTCTTGGATGGCCGCGTCGGGCATCCCCACGATGGAGATACCGGGCAAGCCTCCCGACACCACCACCTCAACCGTGACGGGAACCACGTCCACGCCGCGCACCGTCGCGCTCATCACCGCGCACTGTCCGAACTTCATGGCGCTAATTCCCCGCGAACGCGGCGATATGGTGGCGGATGAAAGCGCGATCCTCCGGCAGCACCACGATGGACACGATATCGAAGCGCACCGTCGTCTCGCCGGGAACGTGGTCTTGGAGGTAGGCCAGGGCGACGCGCTCGTACCGCTCGCGCTTGGCCGCGCTCACCGCCTCGGCGGGAAAGCCCTTCTGATTCCCGCGCCTGGTCTTGACCTCGATGAAGGCCAGTATCCCACCGCGCACGGCGATGATATCGGCCTCTCCAGCGAAGCAGGTCCAGTTGCGCTCTAGAATGATATAGCCCCGCTGCTCGAGAAAATGGGCCGCGGCCTCCTCACCGCGGGCGCCTAAGGCCCGATTCCGCTTTCCCTGGGCGTCTCGCCGTTCTCCACTGGATCCCTGACCGCGCCGCCGATTCCCGCCGGTCTTCCGATCGCCCGCGGGCGCCTTGCGCTTGGGCTTGGGCTTCTTCTCGGCCACGGCCGCGCCGCCGCCCTTTGGCGCCGCTCCCTCGCCTGCTTGATTGCGCTCGTCCATCACCGCTGCTCCTTTCGTCGGATAGGAGCAGCCTACACGGCCGCAACCGCAGTACCGTCTCGGGAATGACCGCCTGAGCACCGCTTCCGCGTCGCCCGAAAGTCGCCGCGCAGCCGTCTCAGAGCCGCACAGCCGCACCCCGAAAGCCGTCCGCCGGCCGTCGGTGCGTCGCAATACCCCGTTAGAACAGGGTTTCCTGAGTGAACGTCGTGCAGAAGCTGCGCCGATGGATGGGCGTGAGTCCCAGGTTGCGGATGGCCTCGCCGTGGCCCTCCGAGCCGTAGCCCTTGTTCGACGCGAAACCGTAGCCGGGATACTGCGCGTCGTACTCTTCCATCAAGTGATCGCGGGCCACCTTGGCCACGAGCGACGCCGCGGCGATGGAGGCGCACTTCCCGTCTCCCTTCACCACGTTCACCTCCCGCGGGTCGAGGCGCAGTGGGTTGCCGTCCAGCAGCACCACGTCCGCCGTAACCCCCGTCTCCTCGATGGCGCGGATGGCGCGCCCGAACGCCGAGCGCAGCGCCGCCGTCATGCCCACGCGGTCGATCTCGTCGGCCTCCACGTACTGCACCGTCCAGGCCCGGGCGCTCGCGCGCACCGCTTCTGCGATCTGCTCGCGCGCCTCGGGCGCCACCTGCTTCGAGTCGTTCAGCCCCGCGATGGACTCCTCGCCCAGCACCACGCCGCCCACGGCCAGAGGACCGGCCAACGGCCCGCGTCCCACCTCGTCCAGGCCGAGTACCACCCGTCCGCCCCGCTCGGCGGCAAGGGCCTGCTCGAAGGCGTACATGCCCGCCAGTCGCGCCGCCTCGGCCGCCTCGGCCTCAAGGCGCCGCCGGGCCACTTCCACGGCCTGGCGCACGCCCTTGCGCGTATCGGCCACCAGCGAGCGCTCCAGCACGGCGAACTCATCGGCCGTGGCCGCTTGCAGCTTGCATCGAATCTCGGGGACCGTCAGGTCAATCACCGCGCTCTCCTCTCGCTCTCGGCGGTGGCGCCCCGCCGCAGCGGCCGGGGCGCATTCAAGAAAAAGGGCCCCCGAAGGAGCCCTTTGCAATGCATGAAAGATAAGGCCTAGCGGAACGCCTTCTCCTTGATCTTGGCGGCCTTGCCCACCTTGTTGCGCAGGTAGTACAGCTTGGCGCGACGCACGTCACCGCGACGGGTCACCTCGATCTTCTCGATCTTCGGGGAGTGCACCGGGAAGGTACGCTCGACGCCGATGGAGAAGCTGATCTTGCGCACGGTGAAGGTCTCGCGGACCGACGCGCCCTGACGGCGGATGACGTCGCCCTGGAACACCTGGATACGCTCACGGTTGCCCTCGGTGATGCGATAGTGGACCTTAACGTTGTCGCCCACGTTGAACTCGGGGAGGTCCTGCTTGATCTGCTGCTGTTCGATAGCGCGAATGATATCCATTGCCATTTCCTACTCTATACTTCCAGTGGTCTTGCGATTTCATCTTGTTATGGACGCGATTTGATAGTATATCGCCCCGACCGTCCCCGCGCAAGGAAAAATTCCGCTCCATTCCGTGAAAATTCACGAGAGCGGCCGGAAACCCCCGCGCGCCGTGCGGACTGCGCCGTTTAGGCGCGACCGCCCGCGGTCTCCTCCACGATGACGAACTCGTCGTCGCCCTCGCTTTCCTGGGCCACGAGCATCTGCTCGAACATGGACGCGGTCTGGGAGAAGTCGCTCGGCAGCACCACCGTGGTCTGACGGCCGTTGCGGGCGAACTCGCTCATCATGTCGGTCCACTGGGTGAAGATGAACAGCTGGTTGGCCTCGGCCGCCGACACGCCCGAGCTCTTGATGACCGCGAGCGATTCGGAGATGCCGTCGGCGATGGCCTTGCGCTGGGCGGCGATACCGCGGCCGGCCTGTTCCATGGCCTCGGCGCGGGCCCGGGCCTCGGTGACCACCTTGATGCGCTCGGCTTCTGCGAGCGACTGGGCCGCCTCCTTCTCGCGCTGGGCAGAGTTAATACGGTTCATGGACTGCTCCACGTCGGCGGGCAGGTCGATGGCGGTGATGAGCGTGCTGACCACGTCGTAGCCGTAGGCCACCATGAGGCCCGAGACGGTCTGGTTCACGTCGGTGGCGATGGAGTCCTTCTTATCGAACACCTCGTCCAAGGTGTACTGCGGCACGCTGGAGCGCAGAGCGTCGATGAGATAGGAGCGCATCTGGGCCGTGGGGTTGGCCAGCATGTAGTAGCTGCGCCACACGCCCGAGGGCTGGCTCTGGGCCGCCGGCTGGGCGCTCACGCGGTACTGGGCGGCGATGGCCATGGTGACGGTCACGTTGTCGCGGGTCTTCGCATCGATGGTGAACTGCTCCTGGCGCGTGCGCATGTCCACCTTGGCGGCCACGGTCTCGAAGAAGGGAATCTTCAGGTTCAGGCCCGCGCCCACGGTACGGTTGAACTTACCGAGTCGCTCGATGATGTAGACGTTCTGCTGTGGCACGATGAAGAAGATCTGCGGCGCGAGCAGCACCAGCAAAACAACGAGGATACCGAAGAGGATCATGGGGAGACTCCCTTTCTCTGAGTTGCGCACCGATGGTTTTGATGGCAGTATAGCACGGACGTCCCGAAGAAAGAGGTTCACTGTGATCGATCCCGCCCGCGCCGCCCTCATCCTCATCGACATGCAGGAAGGCTTCATCGACGCCGCCTCGCCTTTGTGCATCGCCGGGGCCGCGGCCACGGTGCCCGCCTGCGCCCGCGCCCTCAAGGCCGCCCGCGACCGAGACATCGCGGTGTGCCACGTGCGTCGGGAATACGCCGCCGACGGCAGCGACGTGGAGGCGGTGCGCTACCGCACCTGGGCCGAGGGCGGGCGCCCCTTGTCCGCCGCGTGGCCCGAGAGCCTCGCCTGCCCGACCGAGCTCGAGCCCGAAGACGGCGAGGCGGTCATCTTCAAGCCCAGCTTCTCGGCCTTCTTCGGCACCGACCTGCACGAACGGCTGCGCGCCCGGGGCATCGACACGGTGGTGCTCGCGGGCACGACGACGCCGAACTGCGTGCGATCGACGGCCTACGACGGGATGGCCCTGGGCTACAACGTGGTCGTGCTGACCGACGCCACCTCCTCGCGCACGGCCGCGGTGCAGGAGGCGAACCTGGAGGACATGGCCTTCATCGGCGCCCAGCTCCTCACGAGCGACGAGCTGGCCGACCAGGGCCTGGCGAACGTGCGCGACGTGGAAGAGGAGGCCGCCGCGGACGCCCCGGCGCGCCGTCCGGGCCGCCTCGCGACTGCCGTCCCCGCGCCGACCCCCGACTGCTCCGCTGCCGTGGCGGCCGCCCTGGCCGAGCCCCTTCACGCCACCCCGACCCTGACCGCCATCGAGACGGTGTCCACCGGCTGGATCAACAAGTACCACCTGCACTACACCCTGCCCGACGGGAGCCCCTACTCCTACGAGGGCGTCTCCCGCAAGAAGCCCGAGGCCTACGGGCGCGCCCTGGCCGCCCTCGGCGAGCGCAAGGCCCCCGCCCCCGACGCCGTGTGCATGGTGCCCCTTCTGCCCGACGGATCGATCCTGCTCATCCGCGAGTTCCGCTATCCGCTGAATTCCTGGTGCATCTCGCTGCCGGCCGGTCTTATCGACCCCGGCGAGAACCTGCGGAAGGCCGTGGCCCGCGAGCTGGCGGAGGAGACGGGCCTGCGCCTGCGCACCGATGTGGGCGAGCCCCTGCGCCCCCTCCCCCAACCCGGCTTCTCGTCCACTGGTCTGGCCGAGGAGAACGTGCAGGTGGTGTTCGCCCAGGTGGAGCAGGCTGGCCCCGCCGCCCCGGAGCCCGGCGAGCTCATCGAGCCCTTCATCCTGGCCCCCTCCGAGATCCGCCCCTTCCTGGACGGCAACACCACCCCCATCGGCACCCGCTGCCAACTCATCTTGGAGATGCTGGCAGACGGACGTCGCCCCCTTCAATGAGACTCATGAGCTCCTGCTTGCCATGCACGCCCGTCTTCGCATAGATCTTCTTGATATGGAACCACACGGTATTCTCGGAAATGACGAGCGCTTCCGCGATAAAGCGGGCCGAGCGGCCCCGCGCGAGATACTCGAGTATCTCGCGCTCTCTCTTAGTCAGCCCGTAGGCCTCAGCCGCGCTTTGCACCGGATCGTCCTCGACATGCCCGGCGGCCTCGGCTCTCGCCTGCCCGCATCCGCCGGCACCGCGGCCCTCCCCCTCATCGCAAACCCCTTCGGATCGAAGGGTCTTTTGAGACGATTCACGACGCGCAAGGGCCAGCAAAACGATGGCCAGAGGATATATCCCCGCGAAAGATAGCATCGTTATGAGCGAAACGTCCAACCGCGCGCTCATAGGGCCGAGAACGGCGCCCAAGCCCAGACCAATCAGAAGAGACAGGCACGACCCGATCATAAAAAAGGAGCCCAGCATCCAGTAGGGCCAGCCCAGTCGACGCGTCTCGTGCACCAGAAACAGAAGGATGACGATACTGCACACCTTGTAGCAGAAGATGACGATGGCGCCCACGGGAAAGCCCGCGATGTGGACGGAGAACGGGAGAAACGAAAGCGCGACGATTACCAAAGGAAAGCACGTCTTGTAGACAAACTCCGTCTTCAGGCCCCCTCCCACGGACACAACAAGCCCGAGCACCGCCAAAGCCGAGGCAAGCGTCGACGGCCAACTCGATTGCGACCCCGCCGCGCTTTCGGACGACGATCCGAGCAGTCCCGTGTGGAAAAGGCCCACCACGCCCACGAGCACGAAGAAGGCGGCGAAGGTGGGGGCAAGCGACGCGCCATTGCGCCAGCGTATCTTCTCCGGAAGGCGCCCGCACGGCTGCTCGCGACGCCATGCCAAAAAGAACGGAAGCATCGACAGGCCCATCATCGACAAGGCCAGTATTCCCGATACCGCCAAGGGCACTTCGGCCAGCACCGCCCCCAACGCCCCGCTCAGCATATAGCCGACCATGATCTCGAGAATCGCGAGGCGCTCCTGCGCCTGGGCGACAAACACCCCCAGCCACAGGATGTACAGCACCGCGAGCGCCGCGCCCGCCAGGATGCCGGCCGCAGCCGTGGCGAAGGACATTCCCACCGAAGCGAAAGGAGCTGCCACGAGGGCGCACGAGATCGTCAGACTCGCCGCTGCCCCACCATAGAGGGCGCGCCCCGGCACGCGGCCGCGCAGCCCTGAGAGCAGTGCGAACGCCAGCCCCACGGCCAGGGCGGCGGTGTTGAAGGCCACTGCGAAGGAGACGTCAGCCACAAGCCCCACCTTAACCGAAGTGGAAGACATGGCGGTGCCGTAAAAATGCCCCGAGGCCGCCCTATACAATCCGAAGCCCACCGCTATTCCGCAGAAGTTCCGCACGGCCCGCTTTGACAGACATCGCAACATGCAGGCACCTCCTCCCTCCTGCATTGTAGCAATTATGGAGGCCGCCTCGCTCCGGAGCTTTTCCCGGCTGCGGCAAATCCCCCCCTGATGGAAGCCGTGAAATCAAAAACTACCGAAAACCGGTAGGCCCCAGGAATGGCCCTGGAGCCAATCCACCGTTTTTCGGTCGTGCGCAACCGGGCCCAAACGCCCATAGTGGCTCGAGGGACGGCGCTTTGGCCGTTCTCCCCCCTCGACGCCGAACGATAAGCGCCGACGGGGCACACCGATGAGAGAGGGTACCATCATGGAACAGATTTCACGACGCGAGCTTCTCGCCTACACCGCCGTCGGCATCGCCGGCTCAATCGCCGCCACGTCGCTTGCGGGATGCGCCGATACCGCCAAACTAGCCGACACCTCGTCGGACGACAAGCCCGTCAAGGCCGAAGTGCCCACCGACGGTGTTTACGTCACTCGGGCCCTCGGCCATGAAAGTTGGATTTACGTGTCCACCACTTTGCGCGATGGCGCCATCGCGGCCTGCCAGGTGGTACGCGACAGCGAGACCATCGGTGTGGGAAACTACGCCTGCGCCCGCATTCCCGCAGCCATCGTCCAGCACCAGAGCGTCAACGTTCCCAATGTTCGCGGCTGCTCCATTTCGAGCAACGCCATCAAAGCCGCCGTCACCGAGGCCATCGAGCTTGCCGGCTACAATATCGAGGACTTCTCCGAGGAAATCGCTCGCGAGAAGGCCGGCGACAAAGTAGAGGAGACCTGCGATGTGGTCGTCGTAGGCGGAGGCACGGCGGGCCTCATCGCGGCGGCGCGCCTGGCAGAGCACGGCGCCCAGGTAACGGTGGTGGAGAAGCGCGATATTCCCGGCGGCTCCATGGCAATGACCTACGGCGGCATCATCAGTGCGGGCTCACGCCGGCAGAGCGCCTACGATGTGACCGGAGAGTACTCCGCCACGCCCACCGGCAATCTCGATATGAAGATGGAGGCCCTGCGCAGCGAGCTTCTCCCCGGCAACGAGGACAGCGATCTGTCCTTCTGCCGCGTCATGTACAGCGAGGCGGGCCCCATGGCCGATTGGCTCAGCGATGTGGGCGTGGGATTCAGGACCATGGGAACCTTCGAGGGGGCCACGTCAGTCGCCAACGGCCTCTCCTTCGCGCCGGGCATGTACATGGGCGGCGTCGGCTACACCATGATGTTCCTGGCCGAGCGCATCGAGAAGTTCCCCAATGCGAAGATTCTCTACGCTACGACCGTCACCGAGCTCATCAAGGGCGAGGCGGGCGAGATCGCCGGCGTGAAGGCGACGGGCGAAAACGGCAGCGAGTACACCATTCGCGCCCGCGCCGTCTGCCTCACCGGCGGCGGATTCGCCAAGAACGAAGAAATGGTGGAGAAGTACTATCCAGCCCATGCCGGGCAATTCTTCAACTGTGCTTCCGCCTCTACCGGAGAAGTCATTCAAATGGGCTTGGACGCCGGGGGCGTGCTTGACGTGTTCGGCGACGGCGAACTGCCCGCCTACCTCTCGAGCAAGGGGCTTGTGGAGCTCGCTTTCGCGGGCATGACCTCACCGGGGCTGTTCGTCAATACGCACGGAGTCGACCTTGGGAGCTGCGTGAGCCACTCGAACACCGCCGAGGCGAAGCTGGACGACGCCAATGGCGACCGGTTCTTCCTCGTCTTCGACAGCACTGCCGCCGAGACCACGCGCAAGAACTTGCTTCTCGGCTTCGACACTTACAATTGCCTTTTCGAGCGCGAGGAGGCCGTGCATTACGAGAGCGTGGCCGAAGCCGCTGAAAAGCTCGACTTGCCGGAGCTGCAAGCTCAGATCGACGAGAACAACGCCCATGCGCTTTCCGGCGAGCCGGATCGCTTCGGCCGAACCATGCGCCCCTACATCGAGACCCGGGACGGCATCTGGTGCGTGGAGGTGACGCCGACGTTCTACCTCACCACCGACGGCTTGCGCATCGACGAGGACTGCCACCTGCTCACCGAGGGCAACGAGGTCATTCCACACCTGTACGCCGCAGGCGACACTGCCGGGTCGATTGAAAAGAAGGACGGCTTGAAATACAGCTACGGTTTCGATTCGGCGAGCACCTTCGGGTACCACATGGCCGAAGTGATCGCCCGGGAACTCTCCCTCTAGCCTCTTCCCGCTCGCCGAGCGCCCCTCCCCGTCTGCGCGCTCGGCGAGCGCGGCATCGCTCCCGGTGAGACCTCGAACACTTTGATCGCCTTGCCGGAGCCCCACCCCCCCCCAACCCGCCTTTCCCGGCACCGCGCATCGCATTTCTGTCACAAACGGCGGGTTTGGTTCCCTCGTCGTCTCCGAGTGTCAATTCTGACCAGGGGTTTTACAACGCCAGGGAACCAAACCGCCCTTTTAAGACATGTCCGAGGGAACCAAACCCGCCTTTTGCGCCACTTTTGCGTATCAGACCGCCATATTTCCCGCCCATAACAAAATCGCCGCCCACTTGGGCGGCGATTCTTCATTCAGATGGCGGGATGTACGAGACTCGAACTCGCGACCTCCGACGTGACAGGCCGGCGCT